>JABCSP010000333.1 GCA_018238825.1 Candidatus Thorarchaeota archaeon
TGGGAAAGTTCGGTGGAGCTACGACCCGAACATCAGCACCAGCAAGGGCGCTTGTGACCATGAGCGAATGCGCAATTGCGGGATTGCTAAAATTAGAGCCAAATCCCCAGGACACTACGACTTGCTTTCCAGAGAGGTCTCCAATGCGATTCTGGAATCCTAGCAGATGAGAGAGGGCAGTCTGCCAGTTGTAGATATCATCATGGAGGTTTATGAGCGGCACATCGGAAGATGTCGGGAATTTCGTTGTTAGTTTCCTTCCTTCACCAAAGGTTTCACGGCTTGAGAAAGCAGAAAGGAGAAGGTCTACAGAATCGCTTGCCATCCGTATTTCATCAAGTAGCACAGATGTTTCTTTTGACTCAACATTTTTCCAACTTAGGTCAACCACAGGTACTCCCAGTCGAGCGCCTGTCAGTTCACAGACTTGTACTTCTCTAGAAGCAGCATTATGAAACATCGTGCCTAGAACTAGAGAGTTTCGAATCTCTTTAGAAACATTAGAGAATCCACTAGTTTCAATATCATGAGCAACCTTGAGAATCTCTGTAACTGCTCGAGAGTCCATAATACTCAGATAGTTTGTGATACTGATAAGCTGTTTCATGGTGCTCTAAAATTTGGATTGCCAAACAAACAACGAACGGTAAACCATATCAAGGAAAGTAAAATTCAAACAATAGCGAGCGTGGAGCATTAATGCCTGTCAGTCCTATTGACTATGGAAGATATGGTCATCCAGACATGGTGACTATTTTTGAAGAAGAGAAACGTCACTCACTCTGGTTGAGTATCGAGGCAGCAGTAGCTGAAGTGCAAGCTGAAATGGATATGATTCCAAAAGAAGCTGCAGAGGATATCAAGAAGACTGCGAAACCGGATATTGTCACACTTGAAAGGACAATGGAAATTGAAAAGAGAACGAGGCATGACGTAGTAGCCCTTTTCGAAGCCATTGCAGAGCAATGCAAAGGTCCAGGAGCCAGGTGGATTCACTTCGGACTCACAAGCAATGATATCAAAGATACAGCTCTTGGACTGCAATTGAAAGCAGCATTTGAGATATTAGAACCGCAGATTGACATCCTATGTGAAACATTGCTCAAGAGAGCAAAGGAGACCCAAGACCTGATTGCTGTGGGTAGGTCCCATGGACAACACGCGGTACCAATCACCTATGGAATTCGGTTCACCGTCTGGTTAGAAGAATTTCACCGTCATAAGAATCGAATTCTAAGTGCCAAGGAAACCACTGGAGTTGGAAAGATATCTGGAGCCACTGGAAGTCATGCTGCAGTAGGTCCAACCGGATTTGATATTCAAAAGAGAGTTCTGGAAAACCTTGGATTGAATGTACCAATTGCAACTACCCAGATAATTCAACGCGATCGGCTTGCTGAAGCCATCACTGCTCTAGCAAATCTGGCATCAAGCATTGACAAGATTGCAACAGATCTACGAAATCTGCAGAGAACAGAAATAGCAGAAACCTACGAACCATTTGCCAAAGGGAAGCAGGTGGGTTCATCTGCGATGCCACATAAACGCAATCCTGTGACCTGTGAGAAACTATCAGGTCTGGCAAGAATTGTAAGGTCGCTTGTTCCGCCAGCTTTGGAGAATGTTGTTAGTTGGGAGGAACGTGATATCTCTCATTCTTCAGCAGAGCGATTCATCATTCCTCAAGCATTCATTCTTACAGACTACATGGTCAGAGAGATGAACCGAGTAATCGAAGGGCTCACGATTGATACAAAGGCTGTCGACAGGAACCTCAACTTTTCTAACGATTCAATCATGAGTGAATATGTTGTGACCTTGCTTACTAAGGCAGGTTTAGAAAGACCAAAGGCACATGAAAAACTCAGGGCACTTAGTAACAGTGCTCAGGCAGCCGGCACAAGTCTTTTGGAAGCTGTGAGAAAAGATACTGACCTCTCAAGTATCCTTGACATGGAGAAGCTGAAACTAGAGGAATATTACAATAACATTAGAGAGGTTTCCCGACGGATTGTCCGAGAGGCTGAATCATCGTATCATAAGAAATCGGAGTGAGCACAAATGAAGAAACTACTAGCCACACTAACACCAGCCGAGAGCAAGAGGTTGATAGCACGTGGTATTCTAGCCACAGATTTGGTACAGAACGCCCTGAAGAATGGGTATCTGTGTGTAACATTGGGAACTACATCGAGCTACCTCGTTGAAGAGATACTTGGCGAGTATGACAAGACACGACACATCGCAGGAATTGTTGTTCCTAAGGGTCTTGCAATAATAGATGGTTCAAAGAGAAACACTGATGCCATCTTTCACAAGGGTGAATATATGAAGGATACGAAAGTTGTCGATGTCCTTGACAAACTAGGTCCCAATGATGTCATTGTCAAGAGTGCTAATGCTCTAGACGAGAATTACGTTCCAGTTATTTTACTTGCAAGCCCATCTGGAGGAACAGTCGGTTCATTCTTGGGTGCTGCTACTGCTAAGAACATCAAACTAATAATACCAGTAGGATTGGAGAAGTCAATCCCCGTAGCATATGAAGAATTCTGCGGGCAATTTGGAAAAGATGACTGGGACTATTCTATTGGAACACCATCAGGAGTAATTGCAATACATGAAGGAATTACCTTTACCGAAATCGAGGCGCTTGAATCACTCTTTGATGTCCAGGCAATGCCGATATCTGCAGGCGGCGTGAATGGTGCAGAGGGTTCAATCACCCTATTCATAGAAGGTGGGGATGAGGAAACAGCAAGAGCGTACGAATTCCTCGTTGATCTCAAGGGAGAACCACCATTTCCAAAAGTAGACCATGTGTTATAGAATAACAGAGAGGCCTGATTTACTATTGATTACAGATGATGTTGTCATCAAAACTGAAGGACTGACCAAGATCTTCCAGAAGGGAAAGAAAAAGGAAGTAATAGCTCTTGATAGTGTAGACCTAGAGATATCGAGAGGTGAGGTGTTCGGTTTAATCGGCACAAATGGAGCGGGAAAAACAACGCTCATCAGAGTTCTGGTTGGACTACTCACTCCCACAGAGGGAAAAGCCTACGTTCTTGGGAAAGATGTGACTGAAGATATTGAGTACATTCGTGAACGTGTAGGTCTGCTGCCACAGGAAGCAGGTATCTATGATAGACTGACTGCAAGAGAGAACCTCATCTACTATGGAGGCTTCTACGGCATCCCTGAAGAAGTTCTGAACGAAAGAGCAGACACACTTCTTGAAATTGTTGGGTTGAAGGATAAAGAGGACTACCAAGTGAAGGGTTTCAGT
>JABCSP010000334.1 GCA_018238825.1 Candidatus Thorarchaeota archaeon
GAAGGTCAAGAAGAGGTCAGTGAAGTTACAGAAGAGAAAATGGATATTGAAAACGAAAGGGAAGAAATTACCACAGAGCAGGATGAAATTATTGAAGATGAACTCGCTGAATCTTTAGAGGTTGAAGATGACCTTGAACTGCCTGTCGAACTCCCTGAAGAGATTGAGCAGGATATTGAAGAACTTGCAGAGGAGCTCGTTGAGGATCTAGAATCTCAAGAAGAAGAAGAGCAAGTTGATGAATCACGAATAATCGTTGATGCTATGACTGGAAAAGAACACATAGACAGGTCTCTTGAATATCGACCGTATTATCAAGAAACTGAGGAAGGGAGTGAGCAGAACGAAAGGGAGAACGTGAAAGAAAAGATTGACGAGATGTTCGCCAAACTTTCTGAAGAGGAACAGGAAAAGTTCAAAGAGTCTGTTCGTTCCAAGTTGGAAACTGAAGACGATCTCGATGAGTGGATCAAAAGAAATCCCTCAGTTAAGGCAAGTCCGGACTATAAGGAAAAGTACAAGGATGCTAAGAAGTATCTACGAGGGAAACAAAAGGGTAAGGTTCCTCGACTCATCAAAGAATTATGGAAGGATGAGGTTGAGCAAGCTTGGACCTCTGCAGTGGGTTCAGTTATCCTCAGAACAATGGAGCGTCTTCTTGCGAAAGCAATGAAACCTAAGGGTCGAGTAGTTTCTTTTGATATTCAACAACATCTGAACCTCAACAAAAATAAAGGACATACTATCAATAAGGAATTTCAACAATCTCACAATTTGACAGGTAAGAGTAGAAATACTCGATATGGTGTGATTAATGGTAAGTTACTCATCTGGAAACCCAATGTTACTCCTATTCAACTAGAAACAGCCTACAGCGAGCTCTACTACTATTTTCGTGATAAAGAAACATTCAATCAATATATTCATGATGTAGGAGATTCTTTAGGAATTCCTACTGAAAATCGTAATGAAACCGTGAAGGCGCTACATGAACTTGCTTCTCAAATGTTCACAGAACCAATCGATGATAACTGTATCAATACTGAGATTAGACGTATCCGCGGCGATTATATCCATCTGATAAATGACATTTCTGGGAAGACCCTATCCGAACTTGGTGACAATATAACAAAACTAACTCAAGCTAGTGGAAGAGGTGGGATTGTTAACCCGAAATTTCCCGAAGGTAGAAGATTGGAAGAAGCTCTAGCCCGACTTACTGCAATAGCTGTGAGCGATTGCCATCTTAAACCAAATGGAACCTTGGAATATGCTGAATCTGAAATGAGTAGGATAAGAATAGTTGAGAAAGACCTACAAGTTTTTGGAGATATAAAACTAAATCCCAAATTAAGAGAGAAAGAAAATCTGTACATGTCGTACCTTCCAACACCACTTGGAGTAATGCTGATGTATTTTGGTATCCCTTCGGGTGATAGATCAGTTCAAAATCCTGGGCTTTTTCACGCAATCAAGGGATTCTCACCAAGAGCAAAGTGCGCATTATTTGAAGATTTAGTACCTCAAGATGGAACTATTAGTGGAAAGAGCGTACAATGGACGCATACGAATGTCCTTGATGCAGCTCATAAGTCTGAAATCTATGGAATCAAACCAAAAGTTGGGAAAAGAGAAATTGAATTTATAAAAAAACATGGAAAAAAGGAAAAACACAGTTGGGTACTTGTTTATGGCACGCTTAAAGAATTAAGGAACTCTGAATCTGCCAAGGTTCAACACATAGCGCGATATTTGTGGAAATGTGTGTATGATAATCCCAACAGATTGATTCGAGATCAAATCGAAATTGTCAGAAGTCTAGGAGTAGAATATCGTGCAAAGCCATATACGATTCGGTATCATAAAAGAACTGGTCGAGTTTCTGTAGCTTGGACAGCTGAACCAGAACGATTGCTAGAATCAGTCAAAATAATGATGATTGCACCTCCTAATGATGTGGTCAAGAGGGGAATTGTGAAAAAGATCATTAAGAATCATCCAAAATATGTAGGAGAAGCACTAAGTCAATTCAAGAATCGCGGAATTGAAGTGCACAAATGGTGGGATGTTGAAAAGTGAGTGCAAAGATATCTGAATACGTCGATATTCTCATCGAATTGTTGGAAAACACAGAATTGAATAAGATACCTCAGAGGGAGCTAGAGTATGAGCTGCAGAAAATTCTTCGGATCAATGATAGTATTGAAGTAGATACAAGAACAGTTATTCAATACGCTCTGGACAATTGGATGATTGATAAGATTCTGGACTATGATGATAATTCCATGAATTCAGTGGGACAATTGGTATGGTTTCTTTGTACTCTTACAGAAGCGGAAACAGAAGCCCTCCGAAACCTTCCTGAAGTAGCCAAGTCTTTCCTAAAGATACTACATAGTTCCAACATAACAGGGGATCTTGGGGTAGTTCGTGCAGATGATGCCCTTGAAGCATTGAATGAAGACGGGTATGATATAGAGTATGTTCCATATATTCCAAGTAAGACGAATGACTTTTTCAGACCTGAAGATGGGAAACTCGTTCAGTTTCATTACTTAGTTCCAGAGAATGAGAAGTCTGAGGAGTATAAAGCAGGATTAAATGAACTTGATAAGAAGATGCGTAAGAAACTAGACCATAGGGAGAGATAAACTGATTCAGCGTATTAGTTTGTTGATGAAAAGTTAGCTATAATGAATGGCGCCACCGGTAGGGCTCGAACCTTTAGCCGTACGCCACGAAGTGTAACGCACTACGACCAACAACTGTCTGATTCCTAATCATTGGATCAGGAATTAACAGGCTGTCGCTCTACCAACTGAGCCACGGTGGCTTATTGTCGGTGTCGCCCGTGAAAGCAATATTAACATTGCTGTTGAAACCTACTGAAACTCAATCTACTTCTCAACGATAGTTTAATACTGAAAGCAGCACTTGGATTCTATTGCTCCCTTTGAGGAGGATAATCAATTCGTGATATTCAAAGATTGAGGGAGGGTGATGTAAATTGTCGGCAATCAGAGTACCAAAAGATAGTATCATCAAGGATTTGTTTCTGAATCTAATTGACAAAGCTGTTGCCCTTTGGAAAAAAATGGATGTTCGCACTTCAAGCGGTGCAAAATTGGAATTTCTCTCATTTCTTTACGAAAGAGATTTTTTTGAAAAGGTCAAAGAATAATAAGGCGGAGGTAGTGATTTGGTGTCTCAACTGAATAATGAATCAAGAGCTATTGGTATTAGTAAACGTGCTTGTATTAACTGGATAATG
>JABCSP010000335.1 GCA_018238825.1 Candidatus Thorarchaeota archaeon
CTATGTCCAGTCCAATTGGGCTGGACAATCTCTTTCTTTTTTGTATTAATCCTCTATACTATTTTCAACCATGCATGGATATCTCTTTTCTCTAATCCGCTTTGAAAGATTCCAAGACTTTCCTATTAGCTACTGTGAGTTCAACTATTTCCTTTGAATGTTTCATATTGACAAATTCAATCCCTACTCTGTCGAGTATCTCCTTCATCCAAGTCTTTTCAACTGCTTTTTTTGCGTTTGTGGAAGTTGCATCAGTTTCAACAACAAGAATCTCTTTTTCGAGGTCTCTAACTCTGTTGATTAGCGCTTCAACAACCATGGAATCAGTTGTAGTTTCAGTATCCCATGTTATTGTGATGACAAAATTTACTTTAATGCGCACTCTGTTCCAATCAGATAATGCCCCTTCGAAGTCAATACCATCTAAAGCCCTATAGACCGTTTCGAGATTTCTTTCACAAGTGACAACCAAAGCCTTTGACATCTTTTCAATCACAAAATCGCTAATTGAAATGGACATCTCCTCAACGTATATTAATACTGATTTGTGGCGCTACATTGCAACCACGCCCACGACTGAGGAATGCTTTGATGAATACTAAGAAATTATCTTTGATTTTCCTTCTTCTACTAGCTTCACCAATGTTGTTTGTTTCATTTGCGACAACGTCATTTACTATGACAGATAGCGACAACACAGTGAATCTGGTGGAAGAACAAAACTTCATTTCTGAAACCGACTTGGATAGAGTCGATACAACAATAGACATTTTTGAAAACGGTGATTTTGAGAGTTGGGATAACCCACACGAACCAGCCGAACTTGTTACCAGAAGATCATCTATGATTGATACGGATTTAGAATATACGATTGTTAACGAAGGAGATAGATCCGCCAGAATGATGGCAAAGGGAATTGATATTGACCATCCCGCAAATGCATATCTTCACATACAATCTTGGTCTAATCCAATAAATCCAGCTAATCTTACAGTAACCTTTGACTACTACATTGATGTCTTGGCAAATCCGGATCTGGGAGACACACTTGAGCTGTCCATACCGTTCGGTAATTACGATGTCCACTATATTCTCGGGTCAACTGCTAGCATGTCCAATTCATCTATTGATGTTTATTACATATTAGACACAGGTCCTCTACAACAATGGAATACATTTGATCGTAATGCTACCCAAGATTACATAGATTATTACGGAAGCGCTCCGAATCAATTAGGCAGATTTGTATTCTATGTCAGAAGTTATGACTTCGAGTATTCTACAGTTTACCTTGATGATGTTAATTTCATCAATGGAACTAATGTCATAGTAGGTGGCTCTGTCAATGGTGGTAATTTTGAAGTAGGAGCTACTGGTTCAAATTGGTATGGTTACCACGCTGATGCTGGCTCCGGTGATATCTCACAGAGTACAACAAGAGTCGAAGGCGATTGGAGTCTGAACATGACCGTCAATGCAGTCGGTGATGAAGGTTACTCCAAGTTAACTAATAGGATTTACAAAATGATTAGCTCCAGCAATAAAGACCAGTTCAGTCTATATTGGAATATTGCAGATTGGCAAGTATTTACAAATGATTCTATAGCCTATCTGAAATTAGAAGTCAGTAATACGACTGACGAATTTAATGTATACTATCTGTTAGGTTACGGTGGTACTAGTCTAACTATAGGTAATTCTGAGGACATTGTAATCTATGTGAACGATTTCAATACAACTGGAACTTGGAATCTATTCAATCGAAGTGTGATTGATGATGTAAATACTCGATATTCAGATACATTTCTTGATATTACTGAAATTGTCTTCTATGCAACAACTGAAGAGGCTGGTTCAAGAGTATCAATCCTTTTCGATGATGTTTCTTTTGTCACCACAATTATGCACGATGGAGGGTATGAGGATCAAGGTGCTGTTGGAGATCCGATTTACGGATGGGACGGTACTTTTTATTCTGAACCATGTCATACTGTTACTGATTTCTCGGCAAATGGAAACAAGGCTGCAAATCTTACCCTTGTTGACGGTAGTCAAATTGGACGGTATCAAGAATTTGGTATTGATATTCCAATTACACAAACAACTGAAATATTTCTAGACCTAAACTGGTATATTGAGAGTTTCAACGAATCCTCGAATGATCACTTGGTTCTTACTCTCTACTTCGACGAATATACTATGATATTCGCGATTATGAATGCTAGTTCACTAGAATTATCTGGTTGGAACTTCTATGAAGATGAAGTATTTGTTCCTCAATCTGACACAAATACCATAGGCGAATGGGTTAACTGGCAAATTGACCTTGTTCAAACCTTTGAAGAATTCTTTGGAGAATTGCCAAATACTACCCTGTATTCCCTTTCTTTGGATGCATCAGCTGATGTAAGTAGCAATTTTACAATATTCATGGATGATTTCTACATCTATGAGGATTCAGCCCCTGAAATAATTCAGGTTACTCAGAATCCAACAAGTGTGGATGAAGCCGGTGATGTTGTAGAGATTACTGCTGAAGTTGTTGATTTAACTACCGAGCTTGTTGCACTGTCTTATCGTACTGATTCGGGTGCGTGGGTAAATGTTACAATGGTAGAAACTACAGATGGCATCTTCGAGATTGAATTCAATTCTCCTTGGGGTGAGATAGAGTATTTCGTTAATGCTATCGATGCTTTTGGAAAGACCGATGTTGCAATGGATGGTGGAGATTACTTCTCATTCACCACAACAGATACAGTTGCGCCTATAATTACAATAGACCCAGCTAATGGATCCACGGTAGAAGGATTTCAATACATAACAATCAATGTAACCGAAACAGGTAGTGGATTTGCTAGCAGCGAACTCTTCATTGAAGGAGTTTCTATTAGTAATATCACTGAAGATTCTGTAGGTATCTCTTGGGTTACAACAGTCATTCCCAATGGTGAATACAACATTACAGTTGTTGCAGAAGATAATGCTGGAAACACTGCCGTGGTTACTCATCTTGTAACTGTTGAGAATGTGGGAGCTCCAGCTGATCTCTCTGGTGTAATTCTCATTGTTGTTGTAATTGCCATTATTGGAGCAGTTGCAGTAATCTACATCTTCGTCCTGAAGAAGAAATAAAATAGTCTATGTCCAGTCCAATTGGGCTGGACAATCTCTTTCTTTTTTGTATTAATCCTCTATACTATTTTCAACCATGCATGGATATCTCTTTTCTCTAATCCGCTTTGAAAGATTCCAAGACTTTCCTATT
>JABCSP010000336.1 GCA_018238825.1 Candidatus Thorarchaeota archaeon
TTAATTATGAAGAAGAATTAAGCGATTATATTGAAAATTTCTATTGTGATGACCCTATTTTTGAATCTCATAATGGAGGATATTCACATACACCCAATTCACCTTCATCCAGCTCATTAATGATGACTTATTATTGTGTTAGCCTTCAAAACACCTTAAATTCTTCAAAATTACATAATGAAACGACTCTTAACTGGGTCTTATCTCGCCAGAGTCCTTATGATTTTGGATTTAATGATGTTTCTAGCGTTTCTGGTGTTGCATATTCTTCTGCAAAATTATCATATTATGCAGTTAGATCAATCTTGATCTTTGAAGATGATGCATTTGGAGACAGAAATAGTGATTTAATGAACTAGAATGAATTAGAGAGGTTCAATGACCATCTACAGCTGCCATATCAAACGTTGAGAATCATTCATCAGGATATGCTTCCTCAATCATCTCGACGAGTTTCTGCTTTGTGATGCTTGGATAAAATTTGTGATACTTGCTGATGAGCGCTTTCACACTCTGTATCTTTTCGTACTTTCGGAGGGCGCTTGTCACATCGTTAACTTCAATCAAACTTTCCACTGCAATGAGGGAGTAGAGAACAGGTTCGGTTGCAGACACATAAGTTTCCCAGTGTGAGAGAGGGTATGTTTTTGCAATCCAGTCTAAAATCTCCTGGTAGTTCGCGGTTCTTTCATCCCATGTTACTCTGGCGAGAAATGGGATGCTGTTTGCAGCTCCTAGTTTAAGAAGAGCTTGAAATCTGACAGCACCACTCTCCTCTAGTTGGTTTAACAGTCTTCGTACTCTTCTCGCTGTTAGACCACTCTTTTTGGAAACTTCTACAACGGAGAGTCGTGGTTCATGAAGCAATGGTTTGAGCACACGTAAGTGCATTCTCGTAAGTTCCATCTGTGTTCCAAGCGGAACAATTGTTTGATGAACCTCTGTTTTTTCAATACTCTCAATTTTTCGGAAGTATGAACTCAAATCAAGAAGTTCCTCAGGCGATGTGTATTCACCCACAAGGGCATATATTCCATTTGAGTAAGATGCAGAAGCAATAACACCGCTATGAGAACCAATCTCATCCATCACTTCTACCTCATCACGAGAGCCATCAGCAGTCAGCAGACCGAGTAAACGATTAACTCCGACCATTGCTGGTGAGAGCATGAGGGAGTATCCACCGATTTCACCGGATTCTTCTAGATTGAGAACACGTCTTCTGATCGCATTAGCAGAAATCCCATATCGACGAGAAAGCTCTTGATAACTTAGCCTGCAATTGCTTCCAAGGTCACCCAGAATTTTCTTGTCAAGTTCATCCATGGACTCCACCAAAATAGTACTTCAGAGAGGCTAAGAAATGAGAGATTTATGCATTTCTGAATGCGCTAAGGAATCGTTTTTTGTTCCACTGAATTTACGTTTCAAGCATTAGCTCGCGGGACAATGGAAAGAACATGGTCAAGTAGCGCTTTCGAGGGCGAACTTCCAAGTGCCTTGAATTTCTTTTGAGATTGTGTCTTTTTCAGAGGAATTTCAACCCCAATATCATTTGAAGATCGCTCCAGAATTTGAGGTATCTCCTCTTTTTCTTCCTCTCTTCGACAACCAGATGCCTGTAAGATATTGAAACCGAAACCAGTAAGCCACATGGGCATGAGATTGACACGACCATCATACTGATACAAAGTGATGGCTTTCAATTCCTTCTCTCTCTGGGAAACAATTAGGGGTACCAGCACACTTCCTGGTGTTGTGGCAAGTTTGTCTATGTTAAAGAAGAGAGTACTACCGTCATTCTCAAGTTGTTCTCTGAGTAACGAGATTAGGCCAGTCCGTATCGTTTCCACACCCTCTTCAAAGGTCCCTGTTTCAGGTATGAGTTCTATGATGTCAGATATACTACCATCATAGCAAGCTAGTTCGGGCATTCCTAGGTCTTCAATGATTGTACTCTGAGCTATGAAATCTTTCTTGGAAGACAACAAGGACTTAGCAGCTACCAGATGTGTGCTTACTGACTTCCACCCATGTTTTTGAACATGTTTTTCGTAAGATTCAGGTTGCAGCTCAATGATCTTGGTTTGAGGGCATCCTTCTAACCACTCAGGTCTTGCGGTCTTGAATGTCATCGCGTAAAGAACATCATTGAGATTAGGAGGTTTGTCCCCAAACTCAGCTTTGAATACAGGCACCGGTTTCTGTGCTTCAAGAGTATCAATAATGACTTTCTGCAATTTCTTAAGAGGCTCAAGCGGAGCAATATTGATAGTATCCAGCTGGTTCCTGTGTATGTACAAGTATCTCAGTGATTCGCAATTGATAAGAGGAGTTAGGTTCGCGTCCCTAATCCTATTGTATGAAAGATCCAAAGTTTCTAGTTTCTTACAAGTAGTAAGTGGAGTGAGATCTACATTTTCAAGAGCATTTTCACTCAAATCCAGATACTTTAGTGTCGTGGATCCTTCTAGAGCCCAGAGATCAACTTTGCTAAGATAATTACCAGAGATATCCAATCTAACAAGATTCTTGATTTCTTTCACCCAATACAAGTCAGATGACACATATTTGACATGGGATGTGGGCTCAGATTGTCCGTATAGAAAGCGTTGATCATCAGGATTCGTAGTATCTGTATACCTAGCAAAAATGATACGTGTCATAATGATTTGCCCCTCTACTCCTTGTGATTTTGTGTAGTTCAAACATATTAAAGGCACACGAAAAAAACTTGGAACACGTGTTCCAACTGTATTGATATGAACTGATATGTCAGGGTATTTCAAAGACACACCCAACGCCACAGGGTTTACTTGTGTCTGGATATTGCAAGAGAATTGCTCTCTTATGTCGCGTACAATGACAAGGGACAATTAGGCGAAGGTCTGAAAGTATCTCAAGTTTGTCAAATCCATGAAATCCTCCAAGGACACCATAGACCTTTCCGAACCGAGTTGCTCCCCGTATTATGTTATGTAACCCAGGATGACTGCAACCTGTGACAATAACAAGTCCAGAAGGAGTTTCGACCATGAGCGATTGTTCTTTCGTGGTTCCAATCTCTCCTGTTGAGGTTATTCCACTTACCACCTGTGTAGGATTGCGTACCTCCACTATTTTGACATTTTGCAACTTGGATAATCTCCTTTTTATCCCCCTCGAAAATGATTGCGGAATCACTTGGAAGAGTTATGCCGCTTTTAAACAAGTAGTTTTCATGGCCACGGGAGCAACTCATTGACGCTGTGCTC
>JABCSP010000337.1 GCA_018238825.1 Candidatus Thorarchaeota archaeon
GGATCGTGCCACAGATCGAGAACTTAAAGGGGCTACAGACTGCGGACTTCCCGTGGTTTCTGGGGAGACTCAACCGGTTTGAGACCGTCCACATTCCAATTTTATGCTTTATTGAAGAATAAGAAGCACACAAGCACAGTTCTAATCGTAACTGCCGCGTTGTTCAAGCAGACTGCTTGGTTCCTTGGAATTCCTCTTGTCGTTTACCTCATCATGCGTGCACGTAAACCTCGAGAGTCACTTCCGAATACTGATGATTCCGATGGAACTGAATCAATCCCTGAACTTGTTGATGCATCCAAATCAAACAGATTTGCTTTCATGACAGAATATTTTGATTTCCGTAGTTTTGCTGTGAGTGTCATTGTTGCACTATCATACGCTGGTGTAGTCATGCTTCCCACTCTAATTGCACAACCTCATTTCTGGGACTATTGGCGGCTGGCAATGGGCCATTTCTCGTTTGACGGTAATTATGTTGATGTTCCTTCATATGGTGTACCAATGACTCTTCCTGTACTTCCAATAGTTGCTGGTATGCCAGACCTTGCACAACTGCTAGAATCAATACTTATCACAAGTGCACCTCTTATTTTTGGAGTTGTTGTGTTTGCAGGAGCGATGCTCCTCCTCAATAAGAGAGAAGGAAAAGAGCACATATTCCTTCGTCAAATACTATTCGTAACAATGCTTCTCATGCTTTGGGTCAGCTTGACAGGTCCACGTGGAGTTTTCAAGTATTATTTTACGATGTTCGGACCTTTCTTCTCAATCTTCGCATCTGGACGGATGATATGTAGCAAGGATGAACACGTTCCTGTTTCTCTATCAATGTTCTTGATGCCTTTTGCATTCACACTTCTTATTCTAATACCCGAAAGGAATACTTACCTCTTGTACGTAGTTTTGATTTTCATTCTTTACCTTCTTGCTCCATTGATTAATCGTCTATACGATATTGTAAAACGACCATTTCGATTCATGAAAAACCTAGCATCAAGAAGAAAGATCCAAATAGATATGCAAACGACTGAAGTGAAATATGGCTCTCCTGTTTCAAGACGACTACAAATTCTGGAGTATATCATCCTCATTACATCAGCCATAATTGGTGGATCGTTACTTCTCTATGGTGTATTCATCTGCTTTTCAAGAGTAACTGCAGCCATTTCAATCATACTTCAGTTCTTTATTATCGCAGGAGTTATGATATTCATTGGAGCCCAATTACTCTCTATTGCTGTCAATGGTTTGTTGCCCATTGAAGAAAGACGCTCTAACCTAAACTATACGCTCAAGACGCTATCCTTTACAATCGTTATTGTTGTTATAATTTTTGGACTGATTACTTATGCACTAAGTTTGAACATTGAACCAGTTATTGAAAAACAGGCTCTAGTTATTTCAAGTACAGTCATGGCTATCTGGGCGTTCTCGCTTGTTGTCAAACTGAAGACACACATCAGGTTGTTTGCAGGACTTCTCCTACTTTCTGGAGCATCTCTTGCTACATGGACTTGGTTATTACTTAATGATGCAGTAATGCATAACTTCGGTCTTGCATGCATTGCCGGATTGATTCTATACATCATGTTTGTACTAGTTGAAATCTTAGTTCCTGATGAAAACAATGATGACCCCGATGTTTCACAAATGGAGATTGAAACTTTGGTTCAATAGAAAATGAGGGATTTTGTCTTGGCAACGAACACTGACTCTCGTGTAGATTTTGTTAAGCAATTCATTAGGACACATCTTTTCCTAATTCTTATTCTCCTTGTAGCTGCAATAGTTTGGTCATATGTATTCTCACTTGCTGCAACTGATTTTATCACTGGGGGAACTCAACCCTATAGAGCAGTATGGAATGGTTCAGGGCCCATTGATATTTTCGGATTTACAATTCAAGTCAATTTTGAAGGATATCTTGACTATGATTATTACTACTACTCTTGGGGTCAACAATTTGTAAGTGGTATCTCCCCATATACTGATGCATTCAATAGAATTGAGATTGATGGGACTTTCTACAACACTCCCTATTTCTTCCCTCCACTTTATGTATACATGTGCGCTCTTGGAGTTGTTCTACCAATAGATCCCTTTGGTATTGGTTTTCTTCTCACACTATTTGGATATCTAACTGCAATTCCAATTTATGGAATTTCTACATATCTTTCCCAGAATCAACGAGTTGGAGCAGTTGCAGCTGCAACATATCTCTTCAATCCCGTTGTGCTTTATTACACAGTGTTCGAATGGTTGAATCCTGCGCCATTCGTATTCTTTGCAATGGTATCCTTCTTCTTGCTAATGAGAGGAAATAGATTATCTGGAACTTTAGCTATGGTCATATCAGCACTGTTCAAGCAAACAGCTTTCTTTCTTGCACTTCCACTAATTGCCTATCTCTTAAGAAAACCTCCAGTAGATGATCCAGAGGTTACTGATGATGAGCTGAAACCTCCTGGTGACGAACTTGATGTAAGAGGATTTGCCAAAATAGCGATTCAAGTACTAATCTTTGTAATTGCAGTTTCATTACCATTCCTTTCTGATATTAGCAATTATATCTTCTATATCTTTCAACGCCCTGGTGCTATGTTATACTCTGACGTTTCTGTACTTCCTAATGCGTCTCAACCCATTTCAATAACGGTTCTCCTAATCGCTGTAAACATTGTAATTCAGAACCTGAATGCAACACTTGGTATTGCTCTTCCTGAGATCCCGGAATCTTTAATCCAGTTAGTAAATCTTGGAACCTACTATACTGTATTTCTCATCCTCGCAATGATTCCTCTCCTTCTTTTGATGCTGATGCACGTCAAGGATGACCGAAATCTTCGTCAGTATTGGAGTAAGATGCTATTCCTGACTCTTATCTTGATGATATGTCTGCATCTCTTCTCACCGCGTGGTATCTACAAGTACTATTGTGTGGCTTTGATTCCGTTCTTCTCAATTCTTCCTGTATCAAAGATGATTACACAAAAATCTGAAAAGATGAAAGTGTCAATTTTCATGTTTCTGAACCCACTAGCATTTGGTATTTTGATACTTTTTCCGAGTCGCTACATCTATCTTGCACTCCTCTTATTGATACTCATAGGGTATCTGGTCCACAAACAATTCTCACTAGTTCTTGAACTGCAAACAACTGCACTTCGAAGAGTTTTTAGTAAATTACGAACACGGTTTCAAGAGTCTTCAAAGATAAATGAAATCCAAAGTATCAATGAGAACCTTACCA
>JABCSP010000338.1 GCA_018238825.1 Candidatus Thorarchaeota archaeon
CATCCCGTCATAACAATGAAAAATATGACTATCAAAATAATATGAAATCTCTTTCTTTTTCACTTGCACTCCAAAAAGAATTTCGCATAGATGAATATAATCTTTAACGAGAGCATCATCAATATTTGTCCACCAGAATCGTGTTGTTCCTTTGGAATCTTGAGTATAACCTTCTGCGATGAAATACCCCATCCATCTCCAAAAATCATCTGAAGTATTTTCTGGAACCCTAATCCACTTGATTCCTCTTCTCCTGTCGATATCGTATTTGATAAGGATTTCACGAATGGTTTCAACAGGTTTGTTCAAACTATTTGAGATTTCTGTTGTTTTCTTACCATCAAGATATTCTTCAACGATTATCTTTTGTTGATCTACTGAAAGACTTCTTGATTGAATGAAAGAAATATTCTTTGGATCAACGTCAGGATGATTTAAAGTTGGGATAGTAGGTAACTTCTGAGATTTACCAACAACATGAATTTTTCTTGGAATTGCAATCCGTTCTCCAACTTCGATTTCACTTGATTTCTTCCAGCCTTTTGGTGTCAGGAAAGGATGCTTGTCAGATACTTTAACTTGTTTGGATGTTCTAGTTTTGACTTCAATTAGAGATGTTGGTGAAGGTGTTCGCCAAAATTTGTTTGCGACTTCATCGATGATATTGCCTGAACTTGAAAGAGATACCACTCGATGATTGGATATTGCTACACAATCACTATCCTTAGTAACAACAATTTCATTATCTGAGTGCACTTCTTCAACTATTTCACTAATCTTTTCGATAGACCCATCTGCAAGAAAAATCTCTGTTTCAGGGTGGCAACATTTGATCGTGGGCAGATGGATGATATTTGAACCAAAGATTTCCTTTGGTGCGATTATTTCTCCGAAAATCTCTTCCAGAACTTTAGTCTTCTGAGGTAGCTTGACATCAACATAGGTAGCATTGATTAGAGGTAGAAACTTGATTTTGTGTTTCCTCATAACCGGGTACCAGTTGTTGTTCTTCAGTCCTGCAAAGATATTTGTTACAACAGTTTCATTTTCAACTGCTTGTATCGTTCTATTATCAAAGCCATCCGCAAGTAGCTTCTTTAGAAGCCCATCAAAGATATACGGGTTAGTTGAGCAAGCCGGGTACAATTTGCTCCATGACAGGTTTAACTTGATACTCGTCGCAACATCTTTTGAAACGAATTTATCATAGTCTGCGAAATCCATTACTCGCGCTATATCTTCATCAATTGTTTTCGGAGATGTCTTAACAACTGCAACCTTTGGCATAGTAAAGTAACCTCTTATTCACGTTGTCGTCTCATTCTTCTTAATAACTTGCCTCATTATTGATGTGTGTACTATAGACATGTTATTGGAATAATTACCCATGATTCGCCTGCGGAAGTCTATGGGTCGGTAGGAGGCGTAAGTGCAAGTTTAACATCAGTACCATTAAGCGCAAACAGAAGAACTATGTTAAAAAGTGCAATAAGAACAATTCCTCCAACAATATTGAAGAATAGGCATACTACATTTACAATCACCGCGATTTTCCAAGCCCACGGTTGAAGACTCCAAATTGCCCACCCAAGAGTGATTGAGATTGGTACTGTTAGAGCTAGAATTGTACCCATTGCGATTAGCATGAACGTGACTATAACAGGAGCTTGTAAGGCACTGGATGAAAATATTATGTAAACCAGGGGGATAGTCAATAAGCCCGCAATAATATGAAACACAGCTATCAGTGTGATAACGGTGTCTATCTTTTGCACTGAAGGGGAGTATGAGTCTAATTCATCGCTATTTGCTGTATCATCAATCACTGAATTTCCTCCTATGTTGGAGTCATCGATTCTTCTACTTATGCTCTTTGTTTTATTCTGTTCAAATCAAATCAAGAGGGTCTATAGTATAGTCTTTGCATAATCTGACTACTTTTGGCTGAACTTTAGTACCAGCGGTTGCACTAAATACACTGACTAATTTATTGTCAAAGAATGTCTGGTATCCCTGTGGGAATACTTCATGTGCTCTGAACATCACATGGGCATTGATATTTTTCATGAATTTTGTAAATGCAGATTTTCCAAAAAAGCGTGCTCGACTACTTCTTGAGTTTGGTCTAAACATGAAATCATTCTCTTTGGGATCATTCCAAACCCTCTGAAATAACACATCATCTAGGAAATTAGGGTGTCGCCTATTCCGCCCTTGAATCTCAGCTATTGAGGATATATCCTCAGGAACTCCTCCATGACATGCAAACAGAGAAGCATGCTTGTAAACTGCAATTGGTAATACTTCAAACACACGAGAATAATGTTTGAAAACGTCGAAAGAATAGGTCTTGGTAACGATATTATAGAAACCATATTTTACAGCAATATCATCGGACTCATGATTTCCTCTGAGCATGATCACTCTTTTCGGATTTGCCAAGGTCAATGCCATAACTAGATTGAAAGTTTCTATCTGCTCTGGACCTCTATCGGCATAATCGCCAAGAAACACAAAATGATGTTTGTTATATTTTTTAATATACTGTTGAACAGCTCGAGTACATTGCAATTCTCCATGAAGGTCTCCAACGAAGATGACATTATCAGTTGCAATATCTATAACATTGGGACTAGCTCTGTAATGGTCTTGTAACATTCCCGAAAGATTCCAGATTTCATCTTTCGCTAGTTTCGTTTTTCCTTCAAGGATAGAGCGGACTAGCTCCATAATGACATCAACCTATTTCCAATTAAGTTCTCTAAAGACAATATCCAATGCTTCTTTTGGTGAATCTGCTGAGAAGACAATATCCGTTCTACGTTCATCAATTTGAGTGCCTGCTAGTTTTTCAGCCCAGCCACCAGAAGAAGCAAGGGCAACTATTAGTTTATCCGAAAACCAGGCAATTGCAATTTCGATCAGTGTGCCTGCGTATCCATCAATTGCTATAACAGCATCTCCAGTTTTTGCAACTATGAAATTCCGAGAATATCCTAAACCTGTCGGAATTGCGAAATCTACATAGTTGTTTGCATGCTCTTTGGAATCAGAAGGAAGAATTCCGATGGTCACTCCACCATGTTTCTTCGCTCCCTTACATGCTGCATTCATTACGCCCATCATACCACCGCATGCAAGAGCTACTCCGCGTTTTGCTATCTCTGCTCCAATGTCTTCAGCAAGCTTCAATATTTCAGGATTAGAGTCTGCACCGCCAATGACTGAGATAATTCTAGAATGCATCAGT
>JABCSP010000339.1 GCA_018238825.1 Candidatus Thorarchaeota archaeon
GAGTAGCCTCTCTCCTCTCTGCGTCACTGAAAAGCACAAGGCCCATCCTTAAATCTTTGACTTCAGGGTTGATATGAAAGTGTTCTCTCTTAGAGAGAGTAGCCCCTTCTGATTTATGATATGCTTCAAGGATCAGCTTCTTGATATTATCGCGAAGGAGTTCCCAGCTCTCCTTCAAATCCACAACAAGTACTCCCTTCATGAGTCTGGTTGGTGGGGTGAGGTCTCTCTGAGCGTATCGCTTGTAACTTGAGATGATCTCTTTCTCGTAGGTATCTAGCTGTTCTCGTTCATAGTCAATTGGTGTTGCATCGATGACCTGGTGCCATTCATCACCCTCTGATCGTCTGAGCTCCTTCGTATGTTCCATGACCCGTCTACTACGGTCCTTTGATTTTGTGAAAGTAGCATACAGGTCCAGGTTGTAGAAGCAACGTGTCTTGACCTCAACGACCATACACGGTTCCCAGATGTACTCGACACGAGAATCATCAGCTCTTGAGAGTTCTTTTCGCCTGAAGAGAATAACATCAACTCTTCCTCGACCCTCTGCAATGGGTACCTCACAGACAATGAGAAACTCGGACTTCTCTGTGACCATCTCATCTCCATATCTGAACACACTTGATAGAATGAAAGGTCGTGTGGTGAACTCAGCGCTGGCTACAAAGTCATGGAACGAGGACCCCATTTTTCGACTATATTCCAGCAGGTCCTTCATGATGTATTTTGCATCATCACGACCAAGGGTCTTCTTCTTGATCAGTTCTCGCAGCTTTTTCACAAATTTCTTCCATTCACTATTTGCTTTGATATCACACTTAGCAGCAAGGTCGGAGAAAAAGGAATCCAAATACGGGAACTTGGAGTTGGTGTTGAATGACTTCTCTTTGATTACTATCTCTGATGAATCGATTCGCTCTTTGGAATTCGAGTTTCTAAGAGACTCAATCACATATCGCTCCTTCAGGGTTTGAGCAACCTCACCTGTGATGGATAGTGGGTATCCATTAGTCCCTCCGTATTTAGCACGGATCTCCAACACAATCTTCCTAAGAGCTTTAGCACTCCCTCGCACAAATCCGAACTTGATTTTCCTCTGCTCAGTATAGACCTGCTCTAGAAAGGGCTTGAGTTGTATGACGAGTTCATCCAGAAACTTTCTTGCATCCCTCATCGGAACTGAGTACTTCAGACACTGGCGTATCAGCTCAAGTCCGTGGGGTCTGATCATGTCTACAAAGTCCAATTCGGGAGCTGTATGTTGTGGTGCAAACTCTGGGATGCGAGTATTACCGGGATAGACCCACTTCACTTCACCCTTCTCTGTGTAGGTCTCCATGGGCGGAGGAAACTGAAACTCCTCAGCACCGAGGGTTCGGAGGATAGCCCCATAATAGTCCGCGAGATTATTGATGTATTTTCGATTCTCCTTCCTCCGCTTTCTCTTGGTTTCAATATTGCCATAAGAAACGGATGTATTGAAGGTGATCTTATGATGATTTCGTCGGACGTTTCTCTCAGTTATCTGCAAGTGTGATGCATCTGGTCTTCCTTCTTTCTTTGATTTGTAAAATTTCTCTTGCCCCTCCTTCAAGATATTCTTGATACCTTTGCATCCCTTTCCTCCTTCATAGAGATGTTTCGTAGCCTTAGTAGTCCTAGTTTTTGCTAGGTATGCTGTTGCAGATAGTCCAAGCTGTAGTGATCTGGTGAGAACCTTCCCAGGGTGGAGAGGGAATCTTGTGGCCTTCATCTCTGTTTTTACCTAATTTGGTCGTTCTATATAAGTAATACGTAGAGTAATTACTGTATTGAATTTTAGTATTAGAAGCCGAGTTAGAGAGAAATAGGAGGATAAATAGTAACCACCAGTACTAATCTTGTTAATAATAATAGGGAGTTTATATAGTATCATCAATACAAGTATCTGGAGAAAAGACGATGACACAAGATATCCAGTGCCAGTCCTGGAAGCAAGGGCAGAGGCCTAAACCAAAGCCTACGCAAAACTCAATGACTGGTAATAATAATAGGGTTTCATCACGAAACTCATATCTTGTTGAATCGTTCTCTCTCAATTCTGTCGAGAGAATTGTTTCAAGGAATGGAATAGGAAGCACCCCCGATCCAACTTACAGAAGGGATAGAAAGGGAATAACTAGCCTTTCATCCATCGTCAAAGGAACAGGAAGGAAGGTCAAGGACATAGACCTTGAGATTCTCACTCTTCATTTTGATAAATACATACAGGCTGTTAATCTCCTTCTTTCACGAATATACTCCAATCCGAAACGTGTTGAAAAACTTGGAAAAGAACTAGCAGAGTACAGGGGAAGAGCATATACAATTCTGAGAAGAGAAAAAGATCTCTGTTATGAGCACAATGAGGATATCAAGAAGTTGGTCTATGAACGACTTCACAGAAATGTCCTCGAACAGGTTGGCAGGATGCTTCTTGCTGACTGGACCCGAAGACAGTTGTTCACATCTGCTCTGAAGGTACTTCATGATTTTCCTGAGGACATACTCGTTCTTCTGAGGAGAAAGAGAATACAATCTTTCTTAATCAGAAAGGTTCGGGACTCCTGTGAGTCAACCAAGAATAATGGGCCTGGTTATCATTATGCTATGGGTGTATTAAGACAAGTACGACTTGCTATTGACCGACATATCCTAGATACTATGAAGATAAAGATTGGATGGAGAGCAAGACAGCGGAAGAAGGTCTCTTTACTGTTAAAGAATAATTCAGTAGAGCATGGAATACTTGTTGATATCGTAACGAAACTAGTCAAGCACTGGGTGAAGAAGGGATATCCCTTTACAACTCCTCAGCTTAGAAGCTATAGCCTTGATTTCTCTGCAAGTACAGAGAACTCTACAGGGCAAGGATACTGGTTCACTCGGGATTCAGAGAGAGAGAACGAGGTACTCCTCCATCTCAAACTCCCTCCGGGGATTGACGGAAGGACTCACGATGACTCGCCCTTAAGAGAGAAAAACCTGACCTTTCGTTTCCTTGACTGGTTACCTCGTGCAGCCACCGATGACAAAAGAAAGGCAGAAACTGCTAAAGAACAGGGAGAGATTCATCGAGCTGAGAGTATGACCTTTCGTGCCGCAAAGTTCGGGGACATGCATCAACAGCTCATGAACACCATCCAGTTCCAGCATACCGCTCATAGGTTGGCAAGATTGAAACAGAGGAAGGGCACAGTCCCAGAGGAGATTATCAAACT
>JABCSP010000340.1 GCA_018238825.1 Candidatus Thorarchaeota archaeon
TTTGTCTCTCTTGCTTTATAGCCCTTTCCATAAGTGTTTTTTAGATATGTTCTTTCTTCTTTTTTTACTTTGTACACTTTTTTTTCTTTTTTTGAAAATCCTTTTTTTGCTCTAAAATAAATATAAATAATTAAATGCATTAATTTTATTAAGACATTATCCAGTCATAGTAACAAATGTTGCTATATCTTTGTTTTATTTTTGATTTAAATGGTGAAAAATTGTCAAGGGTGTGGACTATCACTTGACGAACATACAAAGTGTAGCGATAATGACGAGTTCTGTATATATTGTGTAAATGGTAAGGGAACTCGTAGAACACAAAGTATAGTTCGGTCAAGTGTAATCAATTTCTGGCAGGGTCTAGGAAAGACATCACATGAAGAGGAACGCCCTGATTTAATCTCAGTTGATGATAAAGGATAGCTCAAATACTAAGTCCGCGTGTAATCCTCACATTCTCAGACATGGTATATTAGAAAGAGATTGAGTCATTCGGTTGGCAGTTTTTGGTAAGTTACCCAATCATGACATTTAACCATACTTTATTCTTCTATACATGTAGCAGATGCCTGATAACAATGGAATAACAGGATATGTTTCATCATATACGTAAATATCGTATCTTGATGGCCCCTTGCTCTTCTCAGGTGAATCAATCCAAAAGTACCATTTCACAGATGCTATCTCATTATTTATTTCAGGGTCATATATGGACATTCTGTACTCTCTTGGTATATATTCGATACAAAATAGCTGTTTTTTATCGGGTGTGATAAAAGTCATTTCTCCTCTAAACGAAAGTTGGAATTCACCTATTTTGTTCCTGTTTTCATCTATAACTTTTGTAGTTTCTCTCAATCGAGAGAAATAGAAACAGGTTCTGAGGTGCGCCTCTTTACCACTTTGAAATTTAGTTATTAGTCCTCGCCATGTGCTTTCAAATGTCATTATTACTAGGTCATTTTCATCGGTGATTTTTCCATTTTCACGTCTATGGTTCGAGATCAAAATATATTGCTTGAATTCTTGATTAAGCCACGCCATTGATTATCACACTTCAATTCCCGCCGTGATTATTAGTTTAAAATGACTTTAATATGTTGGTAACAAGAATCAGATTGCAAGCATGACTAGAATTCACTAGTTGAAGAACTAAGCATATTATTTATCCACCTAATCTATTAGGAACCAAAAGTCTTGATTCAGTTTCGGATTTTTCCCTTTAGTGAGTTTATGAGTCAGATATTTAGTGAGGACTGAACGAATATCATCTGGTGAGGGTGTTGTAAGTAGAAGTTCAAACCATTGAATGAGGGTTCTGATTTGTCTTACTGTGGTTTCTACTGAGGCTTCTATATCACTACGAATGTTGAAACGACAGAAGTCCTCGAAATCACTCACCACATTCGAAGTCTTGACTCCAACAACATTATCTAACATGCTAAATATTGTTTAGTTATAACTTAATGAAGACTCGGGTCCTTTCTAATATATGACCTCATTGTAATCCTCACGTTCTAATATATTCTAGACACTCAAACATTTGTGGTCCTGATGAGTCAAGATGAGAAAAGAGACAAAGTCGGTCTACCTCCTGGAACAATCATTCATACAGGCGAGAAACGACATGAGGATGTTATAATAAAAATAATTGAGTTCTCAGAAGGTGAGATTCGAGAATACGACGCAGACTCAATTGAAGACTGCAGTCCTTCATTGAAGGATGGTGCAACAAAGTGGATTCATGTTATGGGAGTTCATGATGTCGATATTGTTGAGAAAATCTGCAATTTCTATAAAATTCATCCACTTGTGATTGAAGATATTCCTAGTATCGGTCAAAGACCAAAGCTGGACGCGATGTCAACAGGTGTATACACAGTTCTGAGGGCCTATGACCTCATTGGAAACGATGTTCATTCAGAGCAAGTTTCAATTGTTTTTGGAAAAGGATACATCATCTCATTCCAAGAGTCTTCAGATGATATCTTTGATGCGATTCGTATTCGAGCACGTCGACCTGGTGGTCATATTCGTAAGGGAGACTCTGACTATCTAGAATATGCTTTGCTAGATCTCATAGTGGACAAGTATTTCGTTGTTCTGGAATACATTGGCGATAGAATTGAAGAATTGGAAGATGATCTTATTGAAGAAGGTTCAGCTGAAATGTTGACTGAAATCTACAAACTCAAGAGAACTCTAATTGCATTCAGACGTCATATTTGGCCTCTTAGACAGGTAGTATTGAAATTGCAGAGAGATGCTCCCCAATATGTAAGTGATGAAACTCTGGTTTTCCTAAGAGACCTCTATGATCACGTCATCCGTGTTACTGATCATGTTGAAACATATCGTGAATCAATAACTGGAATGCTTGACATCTACCTCTCAAGAGTTAGTAATAAAATGAATGAGGTTATGCAAGTGCTCACGGTCATCTCTGTTATTTTCATACCCTTGACACTTATGGCGTCAATTTACGGAATGAATTGGCAATGGATGCCTGAGCTAGAATTCTATTACGGTTATCCAGTCTTCTTAGCTATCATGTTCATTGTGGGTTTAGTTCTTCTAAGTTATTTCAGACGTATTGGTTGGGTCTGACCTTAGATTGCTACAATTACTAGAATGACTCCCACAACCGTGAGAAGGACACCTCCGATTGATCGTCGACTGAATGATTCTTTGAGGAATATTATCGAAATTGGGACTGCAAAGAGTGGAGATGTGGAACCAAGAAGTGAGGCAATTGATGCACCAATCAATTTGACAGTATAGGTGTAAAGAAGAGTGCCCAGAGTCATTCCTAGAAATCCTGCTGCCATGACAATCTTTGCTGCTCTCCTTGTTGGCATTGGCATTCCACGTTTGACCGCTGTCAGACATAGAGGTACAAAAATGGCTCCTCCGAATATCATCCTTACGAAAGTAGCATCGATAGGATCTATATCTTGTACACCTATCTGAAGAAACACACTCCCTAGAGACCAACAGATTGCGGCCAGAACTGCCAAACCTATACCTAGAAAGTCGGCTTTACGCATCTCAGGTTTTTCATTATTGGTAATTTGTTCTCTTGATATTATTGCCACTCCAATCACTGCAATTACTATTCCAAAAAAGCGACTGATAATGATGGGTTCATTAACGAGGAAGATTGCGATAAGATAAGTGGAAATTGGAAAGATGTTAGCTATTGGAAAGGCATAGGAAACCCCAATGCGTTCTTGGCTTGT
>JABCSP010000341.1 GCA_018238825.1 Candidatus Thorarchaeota archaeon
AGGTACCATGTCTGCCACGGTTGCGTTGCTGAACTCAAAGTAAGCCTCATCCAGAACTATTATTCTGCCGGTATCAATGAGTTCCATGGTTTCTTGCTCAGTAACGGTGTTGCCAGTGGGATTATTTGGTGAATTGATTACAAGTGCAGAAACAGTTCGAGAAATTTTTTGCTTCAATAACTCTTCATCAAGAGTGTAATTTCCATTAGTATAAACATTAACTGGCTTCGCATTCACCATTCGAATCAAAACACGATATGTCGGCCATGCAGGTGCCAGAAGTAAGACGTCATCTCCAGCATCAATAGTACCAAGAAATCCCTGAAATAATGCCACCTTAGCACCAGGTGTGACAATCACGTTCTTAGAACCATCAAAATCAATACCACGACTTTTGTACGAACCCTCTATCGCATCTAGAATTGGTGGTATTCCACGAGCTGGTGTGTATCTAGTGAAACCCGCTTTGAGAGCTTCAATACCAGCATTAACAACGTTTTCAGGTGTTGGAAAATCGGGTTGACCTACCTCAAAATGGTAAATCTTCTTTCCGGCACGTTCGAGGCGTCTAGCCATGTCGAACATTTTCAGGGTTCCCGATTCCGGGATTCGCTCCATGGTGTGTGAAGTCCAGTCCATATCTGGGCACATCCGAAAGGGCTACCACACGGATATAATACCTGTGAAAGCAAGAGGGGGGCGTATTATACTGTGATAAATGCTTTTTGTTTGGTTATAACCTACAAAGCTCAAACAACTTTGCCCTCTGTGCTTCGGTCCCACTAATCCGAATTCTATCAACAAGAATCTCACCAAGACCCAAATCGAATGCTTTCTTTAAGTGAGAGACCTTCATGGGGTCAACACCTAACAAATCTGCACAAAATGCATCAACAGCCACTGGGTCGGTCCCAACAATAACTGCACCAACGTCTTTGGTAACACCCGTTTCACGGTCACCGATTACCATAGTCGTAATATCCATAATTGTCAGATGGGGTCTAAATGCGATTAACATGTCAAGTAGAACATCATCGATTTGTGAATGGTAATGACGCTTATCACGTTCAGGAATTAGACCAAATAAATTCTTGATACCTCCACCAACTGTGCAAATTTCTGGTTCTAACTTCACTGTGGGAACATTCACAAAGAATTTGGGTTCCGATAGGAGAGATGGCATCTCAAGAGTTTCGAAATAATGTCCAGACATCTTCAACGAATGGCGAGGAACTTCACTGAGATTCACTAATTTCACATTATCGCGAACTATATCGTTGTAACCGGCTTTCTCAAAAGCTTCATTCGTTGTTCTTATTGGATTATCACTCTCAATGATTGAGATTGGACCAAGGTTATCAAAAGTGCGTGATATGATTCGTACTAGTTCGGGTTCAGTATTACCAACAAGAGTGGGATCATATATTGATGGTTTAATTAAAACCTGAACCAAATTCTCGGGTATTTCTATGGTAGTTGTAAGTTTGGATAATGCTGCATTAAGCGCTTCTTTGGGATTTCTCCGAAGACCTATAGAAATCTCAGCTGTATACTCCATAGTTCCAAAGAGCATATGTCCAAGGCTTTAAGTGAGTGCTTTGTGTCTAAGAAATGAAAGATGAAACTCACAGAGAATCAAAGGGAGAGATACTCCCGAATGCTTGCCCTCCGTAACTTCAGTGAGGATGATATGGAGTCAATAATGAATACAAATGTTGTAGTTGTAGGAGCAGGAGGGCTTGGAAGTCCGGCTCTTAGGTTACTTACAGCAATTGGTTTTGGAAAGATAAGAATCATCGACAGAGACATAGTAGAATTGTCTAACATTCAGAGACAGACTGTTTACAACACTCAGGATATTGGAGAACCAAAAGTGGAGGCGGCATCTGCAAACTTGCAACTGCTGAATCCAGATATTGAGTTTGACCCATTGTGCATTTCAATTCAAGAAGATAATGCAATCGATCTTCTAAAGGGAACGGATATCATTCTAGATGGACTTGACTCCTTTAAGGCAAGAAGAGTAATAAATAGGGCAAGTTTAGATTTGGACATACCATACATCTTTGCAGGTGCTGTTGAGTATTATGCCAATCTATCAACCTTCATTCCAGGGAAGACTGGTTGTTTTGCCTGTGTGATGGGTGATGCCAAGGATAACCCAGACAATACTTGTGCACAGGTTGGAGTGACTCCCACATTACTCTCACTTGCCGCTGCTGTTGAAGTGAATGAAGCTATACTTCTTGCTACAGGACAAAAACCAACTTTAGAAAATCGTCTAATGACTATCGACTCAGGTACTCTCACCTTTGATTTCTTTGACATTGGAAAATCAGATGAATGTCCAGTATGCTCAAAAACAGTGCAATCAAAAGCTGCTGAGGCGAATGATATCACTGCGACCCAATTATGTTCACAAAGTTTCAATGTATCACCTGCAAAAATAGGAAAACTAAATCTAAATGAGATAGCTCAAAATCTAAATCAATCATATTCCATCAAGATTACTGAGCGGTCAGTCCTAGTGAATCTTGCATCTGGTGAAAAAATAACGTTAATGTCGTCTGGGAGTGCAATAATAAAGGGAGTCGATACCGCGGAGGACGCGATACGACTCTACAATCTAATTCTTAGTAAGAACTCTTAGGCTCCAAAGAACAATCTTCTTGCTCTTCGTTTGCGTTCTTCCTCGTCCTCTTCACTCTCTGGTGGTGGTGGTAAGGGTGGTTCTGTAATTACTGGCTCATCATCTCCCTCTTCCAGAGGTTCAGTTTCATCAACTTCAGTTTCAGTTTCTTCTTCCGTAACGGCATCTTCTGGAATTGAGGGTTCATCATAAGGACTCCATACTTTCGGAGGTTCAGGAGGTTCTTCATGAGGCGTCACCTCTTCCACCAAAGTGGATATCTCATCTTCCGAAACACCAACGTCATAATCTTGTTGTTCAGGTTCAGAAGGAGTTGATTTAACTGGCGAATGGGGAGTAGCAAGACAAGGAAGATATGCCTCAACATTGCAGGCCTTAATAAAACAATGGAAAACAAGCAGCAGAATCATGTTGAAAATCTACGTGAGGCAGAAACCGTAAACAAATGGTATTAGAAAAAGATCCATTACAATATTTAAAGAAATTTATATGAACGAAAACAAATCACCATTAAAAACTCCGTTCAAGGAAACTGATGAAAAAAAAGTAGACTTTATCAAGTATTATGTT
>JABCSP010000342.1 GCA_018238825.1 Candidatus Thorarchaeota archaeon
ACAAGTCCTTCTTTAAGCGTCTTTCCAGAGTTGATTATTTCATCCAACCAGAAGTCAGTAGATTTGTAAATATCGTAAGCTGTGAAGAGAACCGCTTTAGTGTATGTCCAACTAATCAGTGGTTCCTGGCGAAATAATGAGAACGAGCAAAAATGATTTTTCGGAATGAGATGTGATAGTTTCTTCTTTTTTCTAACTGCCCCCATACATAACGCGCCCTGCATCTTCAAGCCTCATACTTGAGATACAATGTATAGTACTGATTTTGTTCTATATAAACCACCAAATTCTTGAATTTCAGTACCATTACATAGTTCGTTAGACCTATAACCAATTAAATTCAGGTTAGCTTGGGTCTATCAAAATGGGAAGTATCTGGTTTAGTAAGAAATCGTTCCTCTACTTTGGAGGTGTAGCAATCATTCTCATTGGCGGATTGATTGTAATATCGTCCCCTTATCATTACATTAACTATAATATTAGTGAAAATGTACAGCGACCATGGGAAGTGTATGATGCATCCGGATATTATCCGCAAGTTGAGATATCTGTGTCTTTGCGCCCCTCTAATACATCGTTTGTATTCTTAGATCTGGTGATTATGGATAATGATACAATGGAAACAACATTTCTCAATATGACCATAGGACCTGAGCATCAACTAATAGGTCCTGATTCTATCATATACGAATATAGTGAAATCATCGATCTTCCTATAGGGAACTATACTGTCTATTTTGATAGAATAGATGGTGCTGGTAGTATTGACTTTGGTTTAAAACAGATTAGTGACTCTCGTATCTGGATTGTTACCGGTGGTTCAATGAATATTCTAGGTATCATCATGGGAATTGCGGGATATTTTGTTTCAGGTACATTTCTACCATCTGACACTGACAGAATAGTTGAATGGGGATATGACGAGCAGGAATCTAATCAATAGACCTTCCTAATCTGACAAAGATCCTGTATGCATCATTATGCGTACATAATAATGTGTACATAATAATGTATATATGGACGTGTGTTTGATTACTGTTTGATTACAATGTCAATACCGAGCGGTCTTTCCAATTCACCAAAGATATTCGTCGCTATGAGCAAGATCATTGAAGAGCTCAAGTCTGGAGTACCCATGTCTATTGGGGCTCTCTCCAACAAACTAGGTATTGATCGTAGAACGGTAGGACGGATTGTTGATATCTTACTTGATGTACAAGAAACCCTTGCAACTCAGGAGATTAAGACTGAGCGTAAAGGTAGACGCTTTGTTATCGGATTCAATGAAAGAACAGAGCAAGCACTTCAAATTCTAAAAACTGCTAAGGATGTTGTACGCCGAAAAACATCATTTAGCATTCTCAAGAGGTAATACTAATGTCGCGCTATATTGGAGCTTCCCTAACTTTACTATTTGTGTTTCTGGTTTTGATAACACTCACACCCCTATGGACTCTATTTGGATTTCATTCAATAATACAGACAGTGGCAATCTTGATTGTTGCATCAGTCGGTGAACATATTATTTCAGGAAGGGGTTATTACCACTATACCAACGTTAACGGGGTTTTTGTTGGACGTGTACCTATTTGGATTCCTCTCATGTGGGTGTTTGTAATTCAAGCAGCACTACTGTTTTCATTGGCAATTGGTTTAGTTGGTTTGCAAGCTATTCTTATGTCTGGTTTTCTTTGCGCATCTATTGATATCCTTGCTGTAGAACCACTGCTAAGCGCGAAATATGGTATGTGGCGATGGACCTCGGTTGATGGAGGGTATTTCAAGTTCATACCTGCTCAAGTGAACAGATTTACGGCACCGTTTGGTAACTATCTAACTTGGTTGATTTTCCCGATTCTATTAAACTGGCTTCTAGGAATTACGATTGGTGCACAACTACTATTTTTCTAGAATAGGTGTGATTTTTCATCCCGACTTAGTGTTACGCCAGAATTGCCTCGGTTGTACACACGCTCATGTTCATTTGCACCTGTCCAATATTGTTGAGGACTATGGAATCAGACGAGATGAAATGGTTACTGAAAGGGAAGATCGTTTGTGACTTCAGAGGTTTTCCATTGGGACGAGTGAAAAGAGTCTGGTACGATGAGAATGAAGGTCCACTGGTCATTGTTGAACGAGGTGGAGATTTGGAAGCAAAACTAAATTCTTGGGAGGCAATTCCTCTCAGATCTATTGACTCCGTTTCAGAACACGTACGTCTAAAACCCCCTACTTTCGCTGAGTGAAATCTTAACACAGTTTCAGAGGAGATTCAAGAATGCAACGAAGGATAAATTCCAAACGTAGAGTATCAAGAGACCTTGGAATTATTTCTGAGGAATCTGATAGTCTGCGTATTGATGTATTCACTAGTGAATATTGTTCATTCTGTGAAAAAGCATTGGAAATTGCAAGGACTGCAGCTGGTAGAATTGATTATCTTGGGAGTCCTATTGAAGTTGTAGAGACCTCAGTTGATGAACAACCCGCATTGATTGAAGCTTTGAACTTAGTTGCACTCCCAATGATTCAAGTGGGAAAATCTCAGATGATTGGTCTACCTTGCCAAGAAGATATCGAACGGCTTGTTCACGACACAGTACTAATGGGTTAATTGGTCAGAATTCAACTCCCAGGATTCGCCAGGCATTCTCTTCCATCACAACCCTGCGAGTTTCAATATTCAAATCAATAAGATTTAGAGCTCCTAGCATGTCTACATATTGACTGTGATATCCAGAACCAAAGACTAGTTTTGAAACTCCTATATCTTGAATTAAGGCATCTAAGAAGACTCTAAGTGGTGATTCCACCAGTTTGATGAATGTAGATGAAAGTTCTAACCACATATTTTGTCTGGATATCAAGGGAATCAATTGGGGAAATCCAAAGAGCCCTCCCAGACTCAACACGACAAACTTACCTTCTTGATACACAGTTGAAATAGAATCTAAGAATGTGATTGTTTCACTTGTCATGTTTTTATTCCGAAAGAAGATCGGTAGGTCTTGTCTAACTGCATTATGAACAAGTACACGAACAGCTGGATCTGTAGGATGATAGGACTCTCCGCTTAGAACGAGTGCGCAACATCCCTTGTCAATGTACTCCGTAAGTTTCAATTTGGCAGCATCTACAGGACGAGGTGTGATAGAGCAAGCAGAGTGTAATCTGTCTGGGTAAATCTCAGCTGCTTTCAGATACATGTCT
>JABCSP010000343.1 GCA_018238825.1 Candidatus Thorarchaeota archaeon
GAATTCCTTCAATGATTCTACAATTTTTCGTAGATACCACTCTTCAACTGCAACCTCAAGAGGTGCTGTTGAATCAAATTCCTGATAGCTGGGAAAGCGTGTGAGAAGAGCGACCTTCAAATCCCATTGAGGAAGAAGATCAATCATCTTATTCACTGATGGTGCATTCACCAGTGTCTGAAAGAGACTCGCTTGTGCTGAAGATGAGGGTACAGAGAATCTCAAGATTTCATCTGTATCCAGACCAACATGAATTCCCCGAATTATTGATTTAATACTCTCTGCAAAGAACATCTCTAAGAAAATGTCTGTGAAAATACGAACTTTTCCAGTTAATGACCGTGATAGGCTCGCACTCACATCTACAAAGTCCTGAGAAAGAATTAGGGCAAGTTCATCCGGACTTGGGACTGCGGTCGGCGAATGTTTAGCAATGACCGAGCCATAGTAGGTACCGGAAAGTATCTTGATGAAATCTGGATAACTGCTAGCCTGAATTAGACTCTCATACACGCCAATAGAGATGAATCGAGACTTCATACCTCTAATCCTGGCGTTGACAAAGCCATACTCGTTAGCAGACCGTATACTCATCGAAACGATTCCTGTCCATTCTCAATCTAGTGAGGACTAAGGAGCAGACCTTTGAGTCTCGATATAAAAGTAATGACGGAGCACAACTTGACTGCAGGTAGAAGAATTCAAATAACGAATTGTTATCACGTTAGTTGGTCACTATGACAGAAGAGAGCGGCACACCAACTCATCGGTCCGAGGATTACATAAACCTTGGAAGCCTTTTCCGAAATTCTGCAACGGTAACATTCGTTATTCAGATAGTAGCAGTAATTATAATGATAGGTTCTGTTTCAGCCTATTATATTGGAGATGTGTTCTTAGGCCTAGCGGTAGATATGCAGATACTTGCACTTCTTATAGCCAGTATTGTAACACTTGTCATATTTCTAGCTGCAATCAGTGCGTTTGTCAGATTCTCTAGAAGAATTGGTGATGCAGTGGTCGGCCCTGGAATTGAAGAAGTAAAAATGGACACACCAAGGGTCAAAACTGTAGTTATTATCTATGGGGTCCTAGTCGCTTTGATGGGTATCACTGGCATCTACATATGGTTCCTTATTGACACGAATTTCCTCACAGCCTGGGCAGCATCCTATAACTCCATTTCACTCAGAATCTTTGGTTTAGCATTAGGAGCATTCTTTGTTTCTCTACTTGTCCAAGTGATAATTGCAGTAGTTGGAAGAAGCGCCACCAAGATCATTATTGAAGTGCTCGATGGTGATGACTCAGATTTCTTGGACTAGATTATTCAGAGGATTCGTCTTCCTGATCGAAGGCGACATCCTCCAGTATCTCTTCCATAGGAGGTATATACCGAGGGCGTTCCTGAGATTTGCGTTCAATTAGTTCCAAGTAACCTATTGTTTTGTATACTCCATATACTCCAAGGAAAAATCCAAAGATGGCGCCCAATATCGCGCCCCAGGTGGCTCCTGAAGGACCACCAACTGCAGCTCCAAGAATTTGACCAACAAGGAGTAAAGCAATCACTGAACACGGGAGTTCAGACCCAACTGCAATCCAAGGTCCAATTCCAGAAAACCCTTTATCCTTCTCCTTCTCGGTCATAGATAATTCAAAGGCGTTTCTTCCGAATATTCCTTGTGGTTTCACTGTTCATTGTAAACTGAAATACTCAGGATTCAGATTCCAGTACAGCCCATTTGGTTTTCCATAAGCCAATGACTAATAGACCAACACATAGCAGAATCGGAGCCGGCACACAAACGAGTGATCCTACTGGTGGCGCAGGTCTAAATATGATTGGTCCTCCGGTTCCGGACAATTCAATGTAAAACGGATTGAAGTAGTAAAAGACACACGGGGCTAATAGCTGGAAGACGATTAATACTGATGCAAGAAAGAACTCTCCGGGTTGGCACTTTTTTCGAAGAAATCTGTTAATGACTAGCACAAAGAAGAGGCGTGGAGAAGCAAGCAAAAAAACGAATAGAATCGGATCAAGATGAGGTAGAAACAATGTAGTTCCAGCCGATTGGTTCAATGCATCATTCAGATTGATGAATGACCAAGTAACTGCAGTAACCAAGTATCGGGTTGAATCTGACCACTCTTGGTAGAAAACCATGAATGGTGCAAATAGAGCAAGCAGTATCAGTGCAAATGTTACCACAACGATGGTAGTTCTCTCTGAATGGGGAGCTACCTTCTCCGAATTGTCTTGCATGCGAGCCACACTAGTATATGAGTTGGTCACGTTCATATTGGTGAGGTGTGATATAACCGATTCCATAGTGAGCGCATTGTACTGTTCTACCAACAGCGAGGTTAATTCTGGCGTTTCGCTAGGTTCCAGCAAGTCTATACTCCTATAATTGAAAATACTCTCATCCTTCTGCAGTATGGTGAACGTTTTTGTAAGGATTTGTACTGCCAGATAGTGAGGAAAAACGTTGGAAATTTCAGTTAGCTACGGTGATGGTAAAGTGGATCTCAACATTCCAGAAAGTAATTTTGCTGGAATCATAAAACCAAAACAGTTGGAACCAAAGTCAGATCTACTTGGTGAATTGAAAAGGGTTCTTGATAATCCTCAGGGACCAAATCTCACTGAATTAGGAAAGGGCAAGAGTGTTTGTGTACTTGTTGAGGACCATACTCGTGATGAACCACACTTGGAACTTGTATCTTCAATTGTACCTCGTCTAAAACGCGCAAGCAGGGTTCAATTCATTATTACTACGGGTTCACATGAGGTAAACCATCCTGAGAACCTAGAGATTGTGAATATGATTCGAAAAGTGGCAAAGGGCTCGAAACTTTCCAATTTTGATGTCATCATCCACGACTGCTCTGCAGAGGATCTAATTAATCTAGGAAAAACAAGTCGGGGCACACCAGTCTGGGCAAACAGTGCGGCAGTGGGGCATGATGTATATGTAAGCCTCTCTGACATGAAAGCACATTATTTTGCTGGATATTCTAATGTAGTCAAGAACTTCCTTCCAGGTGTCTGTGGTTTTGATACCATAGAAGGAAATCATTCAATGGCACTCAATCCACAATCAACATTTGGAGTTCATCCATATCACCCTGACGAGAAGCGTCGAGATAACCCTCTTGCAGATGATATGCGAGAAGGAATGGAGATGATTGCTGG
>JABCSP010000344.1 GCA_018238825.1 Candidatus Thorarchaeota archaeon
CGTTGATATCTTTCTCTAAGGCTTCCTAGCATTGGTTCCAGAACTCCAAAACAGTAGAATCGAATCGGCGAGATGTGATGTGTTAATAAACGTGTTGAGGTCGCCAATTAGGATAGAGTGTGAGGTCTACAGCACACTCCTGATACGCTCTAGAACCCAATCATTTCCAAGTAGTTTGAGAAACGGACCCAGTCGAGGTCCAGATTTCCTTGAAATCAGTATTCGGTAGAGTAATTGGAAAGCTCGTTTAGGCTTGATGTCGGCTTCTCTAGCTGTGTTGAATATTGATGATTGAATAACATCTTCATCCAATTCGTCAATATGAAGGACCTCAACTAATTTTGATAAGAAGCGCTTATCATCATCGGTAAATGTTGAAATGATATCTGCAGGTACGTTTTCTGGAACCTCAACTAAATCCCGCTCACTACCAAATTCCTTGACCCAATGTAAAGCACGTGAAAGTCTTGTAGGAATCAATGCTTTTGCTTCAGGGGATATCTGAGTTAGATTGTGCTGTTTCTTCAGGACATCATAACATCGTTCCAGAATTGTATCTTCACTTAGAATCTCTTGAAGCTGTGATGTTACAACAGCGAATTTGAAAGAGAGTTTTGGAATGTAATCATCGCGCAAAGGGCGTACTTCGGTATTGGGATAAAGCACCTTTGCAAACTCCTGTTTCGCACTATCTACATCATCGAGTCCATAGTAAGTCCGTTCAAAGGTTTCGTATATATCAACTAAATCTGGAATTAGATCTGTTTGGATGTTGTTTGCTTTTTCGAGGTCAGTTCTAAGTACCATGTATCGGAATAATTCAGATGGTGCGATGTTCAACCAAGACCGAGGAGTGAAGACATTGCCTTTCGATGTACCCATGTCACGACCAGCAAGACGAACCCATTCAAATGGAACCTTAACAGGCCCAGACCAACCAAAGACACGGCGAGACATCTCCAAGCCCGTATCATATGAGCCACCTTTAACAGCGTGGTCTTTACCAGCTGGTTCGCAGGTGGTCTTCATCACATACCATTTTGCAGGCCAATCTACACGCCAAGATAATTTGAGTCTAAGTTTTTCGAGTTTTCCAGTGTCAGAATGTCCACAGTGTGCACACTTGTAAGAAACCTCATCGCTTTCCTTATCGTATGCGGTGACTCGATTTGGTACTATTGAGCCCTTTCCACCAGATTGCAGCCTACCACATTCAGGACATATCACTGAAGCTGGATACCATGTCTTCATCGATTCAATATAATCGGTTTTCTGAGTATCATCAAAGTCACGGGCGACGTATTCAACCAGTATCTCTCTGATTGTTTCTGTATGCTCTAAACATATACGAACGGCATCAAGCATCTCTTTGGTTTTGTAAAGTTCAGACTGCAATACAATCTCAGGGTCTGCTCCAAATTCTGGAAATGCTTCAGCAAGCTCATTTGTCCAATGTGCACCCAAGCTCTCACAACATCCATGTGGGTCGGGAGCATCTGAATATGGAACACCCATATACTCGTCAGGAGAGAGAGTCAAACTTGGTGGGAATGATCTGATTGGATCATAATCATCAGAGATAAACACGGTTTTTGCTTGTTTTCCCGCTGCCTGAAGTTCTCGCTTAATGACGTCTGCGATGATGATCTCTTTCATGAATCCGATATGTACACTACCACTCATGCTCTTTCCAGTCACGATTAAGTATTGGTCTGGATCTCGTTCTAATACTTCATCAACTAAATCTCGAATCCAATGGATTGAGAATTCCTCTTGAGGGTCTTCAGACGACATCAATGGTTCCTCAGGTTCATCTGAGGCCTAAGTCTAATGAACATTACTCAAGATAGAAACCAAGTAATATGATATTGCTCTGCATCATTTCTTCAGGTATATGGACGAAGAATCTTTGCATGACTTGATTGATCAGAGTGCCCATTTTACTGGGAGAGCCGAGAACGCAAAAGGAGGGGCAGTGGTCGTCTTACAAAATCAAGAAGTAATCTATATCCGAAATCTACATTCCTGGGATGAGGAGGTTGTTGGGAAACAAGTCTCCCAACAAAGGAATTGTCTTCAGAGAAGTACATTCCAGACCGTTGCCCAAAACCTATACTATCTTGAACGTTAGATCCAAAACCGTTGTTTGGTTCCTGATTCATCGAGGCATCATTGTGATTCCAGAGGAGTCGCAAAGTCTTACAGCCTCTCCACAAGCATTTACTGTCCCCGGCCAACTGACGGTGACGATAGAATGGTCCTTAGACTTGGTTCTCGTCTTTGAATCTATTCTACATCTAATAATTTCTCTTCGCGGCATATAAGGTCCTACAGAAAGAGAACCCTTTTGTTCCAACATCTATCTAAGGAATGTCTATCTTTTCAGCAGCTGTACAAGACCCCGGGTAACAGAAGATGGTGCGATAAGCCAAGGAGCAATCGGTTCCCAGTATGTGCTTGATGATGCTCAATGGTAAATGCAAATTGCATCATCAAACATTATTCAAGAGGAGAATTCAGACACTCTAAGGTCATTTCGTGTCATGAAGAAAATATAGACAGGAACTGATGCCAATAATATCACTGCAATAATTGAGATGAAAATAGTGACTATTGATATTGGAAGGTAAGCCAGCGTAGGAACAGCAGCATCAGGTATGAGAGTATAGATGCTCAGAAGTGCCGCCACAAGTATTGCTGGAACTCCAGCTCTCACTCCAACGTCCAGTCCCTCTGCAATCATCACTTTTGCAATGAAGGATGGCTTTGCTCCAATAGAGCGCATGATGATGTAGTCTCTCAGTCTTCCAAACACAGAAACAAGGAGATAATTCATGAGACCAAGAAAAGCACTAACTAGTGCCATCATTGCTAATGGATTCAACAGAATCCAGATAGTATGAACGATCTGAATGTTTTCATCCAAAACATCCTGTTGCCTGTAAACGTCAAATCCATAGCTCTGAGCAAGACTTTCAATCTCACTAATGACTGCTTCATCGTAATAGTCAACCTGAACCAGAGCCAAGTTACTTCCAGTCACACCAGAGATACTCTGTAAAACGGATTGGTCCATAATTGCCATCATTCCACCGTTTAGTGTATCAAAGGCGCGAGCACGTATTTTCAGAGAGATTCCCCCAAATCCCAATGATTGAACTAGAGGATCTACAAACATCTCAT
>JABCSP010000037.1 GCA_018238825.1 Candidatus Thorarchaeota archaeon
TCTTCTTTTTCCTTTATGGCAAGAGGCCTGATCTTTTCAATAATTAAGTTATACCGGCCTGTTCCGGCTTTTATTTCTTCAAATAAATCAGCTATACCGTCTTTGCCTTTTCCATCTGTCTCTAACTCGTCCCTGTACTCCTTAGCACGTATGAGCCTACTAATCCACTCTCCTTTTAAACCAATCAGTCGCCCTAGTTCAGTATAGTTGTTTTTGTACTTGCCAGATTTGAATCTCCTATGTACCATATCTTCCATTTGGGCTGGATTGTAACCTGTTCTGCATAGGTTATCTGAAAGTGCAATTTCTGATGCTTCATTTGCGTCCACGTCCATAACAATAGCTTTGATTGTGTCCTGGCCTAGATGTTTGGCTACATGCCATCGGTGCTCCCCAATTATGAGTTCGTACTTGTTTTTCTCTTTTCTGACCTTTATTGGCTGTTGTTGTCCATGCGCTATGATGTTTTGCTTCAAGCGCTCAAACGCCTCTTCATCTCGAATGCCAGTACTTTGTTCTTCGTTTGGGACAATGTCCTTCACAGGAATCATTTCGATTTTTTCAGTACCATCCAAATTAAGTTTGGATTTCTTTGATTTACTCATGTTTATGCACCTCCGATACTTACTGGTGCACCCTGCCGTGTATTAGGTCCAAGCGATGGTAATTTTAACGCCTTTCGTCTCATATCTCGTTGTGGTTTTTCATGAGATTTTGAGACATCTTTAAGCTCCAATTCTAAATCCTTTTTGATTCTGTAATATGTTGCTCTTGATTTACCAGTCTTGGCTTTGAACTGCTCAATCTGTTGTTGAACTGTGAGTTTTTTCAACATCATTTCCAGAACAATGCTCCTATGTTGGATTACCGCCAGTTTCCCGGCGTTGTCCATCTCTACAGGGTAGGTTAGCGACACTACTGAGCCGTTCGCGACGGACTCGGATGCGAGCCCGTTCCACTTGCATGTCTTAACCCCAAGCCGATAGCAGTGCCCTCTAGCAGGATCAACTAGAGTTGGTCCATATCGCACATGTTTTGCAAGGTATGACTGGAGTAGTATTTCAGTCACCATGTACAATCTTTTACACACTTGAACTATAATTTGCTTGATGAAGTACAGGCGTAACGGGGTTAAGCAGAGATGGCTTACCCATATTTGCACCTGCACAATTGTTGAACCTTTCTTAGACACGAGGGCATTCTGACACTTTTGTGACAGTCTATCTCACGTCCGCATCTTATCATCGCATCTGGAAATCGCGGGCCATCATAGCTTGGCATTCGCCGATAGCATCAGGCCTGACACCGTATGATGCGAAACTAAACTCTTCCCAGAATAATTTCAATAAAAAGCTTTCCAAGGAGGCCCCTAGATGTTCAATTACACATTTGAGGAAATACATCATGTACTGATTTTGTTCCATAATGAGTTATTGAAGAATTTTGATGTATTTTTCAAGTCTAGAACAATTATTAGATGCATCAGCAAGAACCTTCATATCATATCTTAGAATGGAGCATATGGAGCATCATAATAGGAGTAGACAGAGATGACTGACTTTCATGATTATTTAGAAATTCTGATGAGGGATGGAATCCAAGAGGCTGAAAACCTGTATTCTGCAGAAAGATCTGATTTCACCTTCCCAACTGCTAAGGCCCAATGGGCGCCACCGCGTCATTACAACATTCAACTACTTAGAATTGAATGGAGAATTGACCTACATAATGAACACGTAGATGCTGTTTCAAAACTGACAATCGAGAGTATTGTTCCTGAACTAAAGAGAGTCTTCTTACATGCAATGGAACTGAAGATTGAGAATATCTCAGACACAAAAGGAAACAATTTGACCTTTGAAATGATGCCTGATGAGCAAACGATGTTTGTTGAATTACAAACCTCGTTGAAAGAAGGCGAGATTGAGGAGTTAACATTCACATACACTGTAGATCATCCTCGTTCAGGACTGTTCTTCACTAATCCATGTCCTGAGTTTCCAGATATTGAAACCAGTGTCTGGACACAAATGCAGGACGACTATGCTCGTTATACGGTTCCTGTCTATGATAATCCAAGTCACAAATTCCCTACTGAAACTATTCTGACTGTTCCAAAAGGATTCTACGCAATGAGTAATGGTGCACTGAAAGAACGAAAAGAAAACGATGATGGTACAGAAACTTTCCATTGGGTGCAGGATAAACCAATTCCAGCATACCTGATGACTATGGCAGCTTCGGAGTACGTTGAGTATAAGGAAGATCTTGACGGTCTCGAAGTCAGTTACTATGCCCATAAGAGGTGGGATAAAGAAACGGTCTATCGCTCCTTTGGTAAAACTCCAGAAATGATTAAATTCTTTGAATCAAAGGTGGGCGTCAAATATCCCTGGGCAAAGTACGCACAGGTAACAGCTGCTAACTTTATGATTGGTGGGATGGAAAACGTAAGTGCAACCACGCAGACTGATGCTACCCTTCATGATGAGAAAACACACAAAGATTACGAGTCAGATGGACTGGTATCTCATGAATTAGCACATATGTGGGGCGGCGACCTTGTAACTTGTCGTACATGGTCTCACGGTTGGCTAAATGAGGGCTGGGCCACTCAAATGCAAAATGAGTGGAAACGTCATGATAAGGGGAATGAGGAGTACCTCTATGAGCAATATGGTAAACAGCAATCCTATTTTGGTGAGGACAAGAATCGATATCGTCGACCCATCGTGAAGAACGAATGGGAACGTGGTACAGATGTCTTTGATGCACACTTGTATCCAGGGGCTGCTTGGAGATACTATATGCTCAAACATCTCGTAGGGGAAAAGCGTTGGTGGAATATTCTTGGTGAATGGATGACCAGATTCTCGTACAAATCCGCGTACACTCACGACCTTGAGGGACTATTTACAGAGATGACAGGTGAAGACTATGGTTGGTTCTTCCACCAGTGGCTCTACAAGGCAGGATATCCAGAATGTAAAATCAAAATTTCACATGATGATGACCTCGGTCATGTACAGGTAAGAATCGAACAGACTCAGAAGAGCGATGATGGAATGACCCCAGATATATTCAGATTCCCTCTTACTGTCGAGTTTGTAAATGATGATGGAGAACGAAGTAGATATACAGTCCAAGTGACTGACAGAATTCATGGTTTTTACTATCCAATCAATGACAAACCCAAACAGGTAATCATCGATCCAGATTATACTACTCTAATGGACTGGAAGATTGAGAAACCTGAGCCAATGTGGATTGAGCAACTACTGAATGGTAACAATACGATTCAAAAAATCAAGGCAGCACAAACCCTGGGTAAGAAGGCTACTCCCAAGGCAGTCAAAGCTCTTGGTGAATCTCTTCTTGAGGATGGATTTTGGGGTACACAGGCTGAAATCGCAAAAGTCCTTGGCTCATTGAAATCAGAGTCAGCATTAGATTGTCTCTTGAAAGCAACCTCTGTGACGAGCACAAAGGCAAGGACTGCGGTTGCTAGAGCTCTTAGTCAATTCTTCAAGAATGACAAGGCCTTTGAAGCACTTAACAAACTCCTTGAAGACCAAGAGAGTTACTTTGTTGTTTCAGCAGCTGCTAATTCAATTGGTAAGACGCAGCATGATGATGCCTTTGATACGTTATCCAAGTTCTTGAAGAATTGCCCTTCCAGCTGGCACGATATCATTGAGATTGGATGTCTTCAGGGTCTTGCAGCAACCGAGAAAGAAGAAGTCATTGATATCGCCAAGCAATATCTCAAACTTGGAACAAGTGATTGGATCAGGCGAAATATACCTGACATTCTTGCTACTCTTGGAAAACGATACAAGAAAGATCATCCGGAAATTCGTTCGATTTTGGAGAACTCCATTCTGGATAATTCATACAGAGTACAACAATATTCCATCTCTGCCACTTCAAAGTACGAAGATGCATCATTAATACCTGCTCTTTCAAAACTGGCAGAAAGAGCCGCGGAGAGTGGAATTGTTCGTGGAGCGAGAGTTGCGATAAGAAATCTCAGTAAGAAAAAACAACCCAAGGAAATTGATTCACTGAAAAAGAGTATTGAGGAACTCCAGAAGGAAAATAGAGACCTCAAAGATCGTTTGGATAAGATTGAAGCAAAACTCGAAAACAATGATGAATAGAGAGAGAAAAAGGCGATGGAAGGGCGGGGTTGTCCCCGCCATTCAAAGCTAAGCAGGTATGACCTGCACGCTCATCTTGCAGTTGTCGGTAACTTCCATCATAGTTTAGACCCTGTGAATTAGACCTATTTGTCTAAACACAAAGACCTGATCATCAAGAACCAGTCTTCCTTGCATGAGAAGGAGTGGACCACGTTCTTCTGTGCGCTTAACAAATCCGCGGAATTCGAGCTGGGCTTCTTCACCGTTAGGACCAGTGACATTGATTCTAAAACCGAAGACAATAGTTCCATTGAATCTACCTTCCTCAGGTCGTCCAGCAATGCCTAGACCTTCGTCAAAATCAAAGACCGTATCATTCAATGAGAAATGACCTTCGAGTACTTCAAGCAATACTCCGCGTTCACCCTTTCGAGTAATTTTGAAGTCAAGCTCCATTCGTGTCAAGTAATCAGCCTTGAAGTCTTCCATATCTTCAATGGTAAAGCCGCCGCGACCTCTTGCCAGGATCTCAAATGAGTCCCCAATACTGGCAGTGGCGGCGGCTTCTTTTTCAAGGACTGAAGCTGCGTCCACCGTTGTAGTCATCAACGGGAACGCAATGATGAAAACGAGGGCTAATGCGGAGAGAAATGTTAATGTTTTCTTGGCGCGTTTCATATTTAGCACGAAGAAATCTACGAATCTTGTATATATAGGCAGAATGAACGATTGCACTAGATGATTCATCTAGAAGAAATATCCGCGAAAATCATCAAATTTTCAGATTATTTCATCACCGAATCAGCCAAAAAGCTAGATGATTCATCCATTACCAATAAGACCTAAGTTGACAAGAATAGGACAGGCGTCGCCATATGCAAGTAATAGGTTTAATCAGATTGGACTTACTCTTCGAAACGATTAGTGGAATAATCGCTTTGATGGTAACATACTATGCAACAAAGGCGTACCGTCTTACCGGCCAAAAGAAACTATCAGATATCTCAACGGGATTTCTCGTGCTTTCAGCTGGTATGTTTGGAAGAGTAATTGGTACGTGGTATTTCTTCATCCAGTTTGGTGGAGAAGGAAGTCATCTGATTATATCAATAGTCACGATTGCCTATGGTGTATCCAGAATTATGGCATACATTCTCTTTTTCATATCAATAAGACCCTCGCATACATCAGATAATCAAGAGAATCAGAATGGGTCAGGAATAAGTTTGCTATTAATGGCAACGTTCCTTGTTGATCCTTCTCTCGAGATTATCGCAATAATGGTGCTTATTGTAGTAGTTCTTCAATCAATATTGAACTACCTGTCGACAGGGAGTAAATTTGCCCGCTATGTCTTGGTTGGGTTCATTTTACTCCTATTGAGTCATATCTGGATGGCTCAAGTAACTTCAGCTCCTGTAGCTACTGCGCCTGGACTCTATTTACTGAGTCAAGGTGCTCAACTATTGGGTTTCTTGTCACTTTTGGTCATGCTAATCAAGGCTGGACGAGACTAATGAGTAGAAAACGCGCCTATCGCTCAAAGATGCGCATCTTAGCTGATATGATGCGTGCCATTCAGAGTGAAGGAGAAGAAGGTGTGGGACCTACAAAAATACTCTATGCCGCTAATTTATCCCATGATAGATTGAAACAGTATATTGACGAGCTTGTGAACAAAGAACTCATTTTAGAAGAAGATCTCGACAGTAACAACAGAACATACTATCTCACGGAGAAGGGCCGAGAATTTCTGCGGGAGTTTATCAGAATAGAGAGATTCTCTGAAGCCTTTGGAATTGATATCTAAAGAGGCAATGTTTTAAGAAGTCTCAATAGCAGGTTTTTCAAGAATGGGCTGGTAGATTAGCCCGGTAGATTGTCTGGTTCGCAATCAGGAGGCCGGGGGTTCAAATCCCCCCCAGTCCACCATTTTCATTCTGTGTTTCTTTTTGTTTTCAGGTCTAATGGAAAGTAATTTAACAATAGTGAATTATATTGTATAGCATGGTCGATGTATTGCGTAAGGAATCATCCTATACATTTGATGAAACAGTGAAGAGAGCTGAAGAAGCGCTTGCTAGTGAAGGATTTGGGCTCCTGCTTACTAAGAGAATAGAAGATATCTTCAAACAGAAACTTGGAATTGACTATTCACGATATACGACTGTCCTTGCGTGCGCACCAGAACTAGCAAAAATGGGATTAGATGTGTCAAAGGATGTTGGAACGCTCTTCCCTTGTAGCTTTGTAGTATACGAAGATGATGGCAAAGTCATGGTATCTCACACTTCAATCATGAGAGCAGCTTCTGAGTTAGGGCTTGCTTCTGAGGGTGCAATGGGTCCAGTCATAGAAGAAACTGGAAAACGAGTTCGTAAAGTTTGGGACAAAATCTAGATTGTAGCGAAAGATTCAGAAGACCGTTCACTTCTCGATATAATATGGTAGACCGGATTCAAAAGCAGTGGGAAGACAATGCAGAAGCATTTGCAAACCTCATCGCAGGAACAGGAACTCCACATCATGAGAGCATCCTCAATCCATGTGTTGAAGAGTTACTTGGAGATGTTAGAGGAAAGAGCCTACTTGATGCTGGGTGTGGCGAGGGATACCTAGCTAGATATTATACCAAGAAAGGAGCAGATGTAACAGCAATTGATCTTTCTCCAAGTCTGATTGAAACTTCTAAGATGATAACAGATAGCGAAAGTCTTGAGGTAGACTATAGAGTTGGCGATGTCTGTCATATTGAATCCGTTCCAAATGAAACGTTTGATATCGTGTTGTCCAATCTTGTATTGTTGAATATTCCAGATCTTGAAGTTGCCCTCAAAGAATACAATCGAGTTCTAAAAACGGAAGGGTATCTTGTCTTTTCGATTGTACATCCAGCATTCAATTTCTATGGACCAGGTACATGGAAAATGGGGGAAAAGGACCCTGATACGAATAGAAGAAAGGGATTGTTCTTCAAAGTAGACAATTATTTTGATGAAGAAGAGTTCGAGAGATATTGGAGAACAAGAAAAGGTGAGAAGTTCCCAGTACCCATAAGCTTCTTCCATAGGACCTTAGCTACCTATCTGAATACTCTTGTTACTACTGGTTTCAATCTTTTAGACTTCAGAGAACCTCGGCCTTTGGATGACAATCAATTCTTTGACAGGGAGCGGCGTATACCCTTCTTTGCTGTTTTCAAGGCAGAGAAGAAATAGACCACTTCCAAACGCTTTTTCGATGGAATTATGATGTTGAGTAGGTGTTTTTTGGATGAGTGATGAGTCTAGATTATTTCCAGTTAATCTTGTTTGGACTGGTGGAAAGAGCGGTAGTCTTTCGGTAGAAGGTAAAACAGCAATCAAAACTGGTGAATCAAGTTACCATTCACCAGAAGATCTCTTTGTTGCTTCAGCAACAATATGTTACATGAATGGATTTGTGAATTTTACAGAAAAAATGCATATCAACTTCAAATCGTTTGACTGTGATGCAGTGGGAATTTTGGAAAAGGTTGAGCGCAGTTTTGAAATCACAAAAATTGAGATGAAAGCCAGAGTAGTAATTGAGTCCGAAGACCTACGTAAGAAGATTAATCGAGCATTAGAACTTGCAGCCAAGTATTGTTTTGTTGGGAATAGTATGAAGTGCCCAATCTCTCATGATACAGAAGTCGTTGTTGCATAAAACCCAAACCCTTTTCCCAGAAATCAGAATATGTTTGAATCGGTGATAGTAATGAGTGACGAGGCACACAAATATCTTGTAAAACTTGATTGGACACATGATCGTGTCGGAGACCTTACTGTTGAAGGAAAACCCAAGATTCAGGTAGCAACACCACCGGAGTTCGATGGTCCAGAGGGAATAATCTCTCCAGAAGATCTCTTTGTTGCTGCAGCAACAACCTGTCTTATGACAACTTTCGTTACTTTCACGAAGAAAATGCGAATTGAGTTCAAGTCATTCTCATGCGATGGTCATGGAACCCTAGATAGAGTTGAGAAAGGATTCCAGTTCACAAAATTGCTTCTAAAAGCGAAAGTTACTGTGGAGTCAGCAGAGTTAGTACCAAAAGCTCAACGAGCGTTAGAACTAGCAGGTAAGTACTGTCTTGTAACGAACAGTATGAAATGTTCTACTGAGCACAAGAACGAAGTGATAGTAGGATAAATTGAATGTGGGCCGAATATTTACGACCCAATCATTTCTTCGCTTCTACTGGTGGAAGTATGTAAATCACACCATCATATTCTGGTAGCTTTACTTCCACGAATTTATCATCAGTTGGTTTACCAAAGCTAATCTTCTCAACGCCATGCATAGCTTGCAAATCTTTCAGCCAGGCTTTCAAGTCCTGTGAGATATATGCTGCAGGAAGACCCTGTCTCAATGAAATACCAGCTTCACGCTTAAATTTCCAGAAAGCTGAGTTGGTCTGACTCAAGAGTTCGGTATGCTCCGTGAGTGTAGAGTTCCATTCTTTCTTGGCTGTCGGATATTCTTGCAGATGAATGCCTTTCTCATCGTATAGGTCTCGATAAATCCTATCAGTTATGTAAGGAGTTATTGGAGCTAAGGCGCAAGTTATGATCTTCAGTACTTCATGCAGAGTGAACCAAGCTGATTCTTGTTCATCCTTTGAGAACTTACTTTCAGTATTGAAAGCTCTGCCTTTGATCATCTCTAATATGTGGTCTGCAAACAAGTTCCAAGTAAATCCACGAATTTCCATTGCAGGTTTATGAAAATCAAGGACATCACACTCTGGTATAATTCGCTCTATCATTTTGTTTGCTTCTGCAAGAATCCATTGATCTACAGGTAGTAGATTATTGAATGCAATTTCTTTCGGAATTGGAAACATTGAGATGAATCGTGCAATATTCCAGAGCTTTGTCGTGAACTTTGACACGGCTGCTAAGCGTTCCTCAGAGAAGCGAACATCACTTCCAAGTCCAGCCTCAAGTGCTCCAAACATGCGCATAGCATCAGCACCATATTTCTCTACAAAGGGCATTGGAGGAGGGGAGTTACCTTTCGATTTACTCATTGCCGCTCCGTTCTCATCTACTACATGTCCTGACACCCATACTTCCTTGAAAGCAGGCTTACCTGTCAACTGTAGTGTTCTTAGAAGAGAATAGTAGAGCCAAGTCCGTACGATATCCTTTCCTTGGGGTCGTAAAATGTTACCAAATGCCTTCTTGAACAGTTTGTCATTACGCATGTAGCCTACTACTTGTAGACCACTAGTTGATGAGTCCATCCAAGTGTCAAATGTTCGTTCTTCACCCTTGAATCCATCTTCTGCTCCACACTTGGAACACTTTGTAAATGGTGGATCCTCTCTCCAAGGTTGGTAATATTTTGGTTCTCCATCTAATTCTGGAACTAGAGGCTCTCCACATGAATTACAATACCAGATTGGAAGCTCGGTTCCATAGTATCTGCGTCTACTCACAGGCCAGTCCATAGACACTCTATTGAGCCAATCAATGAGGATTTGTCTATGAAATGTTGGGAAGAATGTAGTTTCTTTTGCAATTGTGAGAAGTTCGTCAATGAATTTCACTTGTTTCACATAATATTCATCCATTGCAATGAACTCTATCGGAGTTCCACTACGCCAGCATAGGGGTACTCTCTGCATGGATTGTTCCTGTTTAAGGAGTAAACCTCGCTTCTCTAATTCGGCAAGGACAGCTTTACGAGCATCAGCAATTTTCATACCAGCATATTCGCCTGCTGCTTCTGTCATGGTACCATCAGGTGATACTGCAATGATTGGCTTCAATGCATAGTCTCGGAATGCCACCACATCACCTTGGTCACCATAACTACAGATCATGAGCGCACCTGTACCGAATTCCATCTGAGCTGTTGGGCTTGCTGTTATTGTTACTTCCAGATCAAATAATGGAACTTTAGCAACCTTTTCATGGTAGGCGGTATAGCGTTCGTCTTTTGGATGAACGAATACTGCACCACAAGCGCAAAGCAGCTCGGGTCGTGTGGTTGCAATCTCTATTGGATCAAGACCTTCTACTTCAAAGTGAACGTAGTTCAGAGTTGTGGGACGCTCCGAGTACTCAACCTCTGCATCAGCTATAGTTGTACCGCAGTCAAAACACCAATTATTTGGTCGTGCATCAGGATATACCAATCCTTTATTCCAGATTTCAATGAAAGTAGCCTGTGTCACTGCACGGAATTTGGGACTATCAGTACGATAACTTCCCTCATCTTCATAGGTATTGAAAGCAATTCCAAGTCTCTTGAAAGCTTCAATTACAACTTTTTCATCTTCATCCAGACGGTTCTTGCACAATTCAAGAAACTCTGCTCGTGGAGTTTCGTGCATACTGATTTTGAGATCTTTCTCTACTCTTACTTCCACCGGGAGACCATTACGGTCTATTCCGAGAGGAAAATTAACCTCAAAACCACGCATTCGTTTGTAACGAGCAATGGTATCGATTTGGGTGTAATGAGTTACCTGACCAACATGCATAGGTCCAGACATGTAAGGTGGAGGTGTATCTACAGTATAGATTTCCTTTCCGGAATCCATATTGAACTTGTACGTATCCTCATTCTCCCAAGTTTCAAGTAATTCAGCCTCTGCATGAGGCTTCCAGCGTTTAGACTTAATTTTCGGTTCAAGTTTTGACAAAAGGATCAGTCTCCTTGATGTCAGCAAGGGTCGGCACTCACTCGCCGCTCAGGCTCGTTGATAGTGCATAGCCTAAAAGGCCTTTGGTCAGTTTTGATTATCCATCAGCAGACTGCATGGACAAAATTGGAGGATTTGGCGCGATAGAGTGACTCAAGTCGTGTTATTGTATTCGAAATTTCGGCAAACTGGTCTATTCAAGAAAGCTTCTTTAACAACGAGATGAAGCAGTACTTGCTTAGTTTGATGAGGACTCTAAATGAGAGCAGTGTTGAAGATAGGAGGTTCTCTCCTCTACGATAAGGACGGCAATATTCTTGTCGAAAAGGTGAGAAACTATGCTGCCGCTATAAAGTCCCTAGTTAAGGATGGACATTCATTAGTTGTTGTTGTTGGTGGAGGAATACCTGCTAGAGTATTCATTTCTGCTGCCAGAGATCTGGGAGCAAGTGAAGCACAGTGTGATTGGTTAGGAATTAAACTGGCCAGAAACAATGCAGAACTATTGTGTGCAGGTCTTGGTGACATAGCTTATCCAAAGATTGTAGAAACTCTAGATGAACTAGAAGTCGCTGTGAAACTTGGAAAAGTAGTGCTGATGGGAGGCTTGATTCCTGGTCAATCTACCAACGCGGTTGCAGCACTTGCCGCTGAAACAGTAAATGCAGAAACCCTGTTCAACGCAACAAATGTCAATGGAGTCTATGACCGCGATCCAAAAGAGTCAGGTGCTAAACGATTCGACACAATTACCATAGCCGAATTGAAGAAAGTACTCTCTGGCGGTGGTACTAAGGCTGGTGAGTACAAGCTCTTTGATTCTGTAGCTATCAGAGTCGTAGAGCGTTCAAAGATACCCACTGTCATATTTGATGGTGGAAATCCTGACAATCTTACTCGTGTCTTTCGAGATGAGAATATTGGGACACGTATTGTCCATAATGATTAAGGTGAATAAAAGATGAAGAAATTGCTTGAGAGTATATTCGCTTCCCGTGCTCAAACTCGTGTTATCCAACACTTCTTGGACCGTCCAAAGGATTTTTTCAATTTGAGTAGAGTAGCTAAAGAAACAGGACTGGCTCATTCAACCATTCATCGTGTCATGCAACCTCTTGTAGATATGGGAATTGTCAAAGAGATTAAAGTAGGACAACAGATTCGCTTGTTCATTCTAGAAACAGAAGATCCCAAATCCAAGATAATTGCAGATTTTTATGATAGTATGAAACCTCATCTGGAAGAAATATGAACAACCAAGTAATACACGGAAATTGTTAAAACCAGCAGTTATCCTAATTTTGTTACTCAAGCCGAGGTAGCCAAGCCCGGTTAAAGGCGGTGGACTCAAGATCTAGTTAGCCTATGGCCAACTCCGAAGAGAAATCCACTCTTGTAGGAGTTCACGAGTTCAAATCTCGTCCTCGGCACCATTTTTCTATTAAACTCAACAAAGGCTACTTCGATAGTCTTAGTCATTTGTTTAGATCCAATTCATCCTTGTATAGGTCAATCTCGCGAACAGCATCTCTAACAGCCACCAAGTTCTCAGGAGGGGTGTCAACTGTGACCACA
>JABCSP010000345.1 GCA_018238825.1 Candidatus Thorarchaeota archaeon
CTGACAGGCTCAGATGGCATTAATGCCTTGACTCGCTCACGAGACCGTTCCACAGATTCTTTGAATTCATATCCTCCCTTTGAAGCATTGAATTCCTTGACTGCAGTGGAAGCTTGCTCAGGAGAATCAAATAATGCCAGGTTAGCTTTTGTGATATCGATAATGCTCCCACAATAACTGCACCTTCTTCGTTTCTGGCCTGCAGGCGCATTAGTGAATCCTTTGCACTTTGAGCACATGAATACATAGAACTGTTTCACAATGAATACCTCTGCTTCATTAGACTACTACTGCTCAGAGTATATAATGGTCCCTCTCTCTGGTCAAATAAATACGGTTATATCTTACATAAATTGCGTGGAAGTTGGGAATAGTACAATGGCAAAGAAAGCGAAACAGATTGATGTTGACCCAAAAATGTGCAAGGGTTGTCACATTTGCATCTTTGTTTGTCCCCACGGTGTATTGAAGAAAGCAGATGTGGTAGACAACAGAGGTTTCTTTCTCCCCGTTGTTGCAGATCTAGATGCATGTGTGGTCTGCCGTCTTTGTGAAATGGAATGTCCTGATTTTGCAATTTCAGTTGTTGAAGAATAACATCTCACCAAACCTGTTTTTGACTCGGAATATACGAGCACTAATAATACATGCAATGATATATGATTAGACAGTGAATTGATTATTCTAGTAGGTGTAAGAAGTGTCCAATCCAGAAATCCAAGTTCTTCTAAAGATTAGAACCGAATTAAGCGAAGAGGTAGATAGGCTCAAAGATATGATAGCCAGATTAGAGGGACACATTGATTCTCTTAACGTTCAAATCGCGAGTGGTAGTTTCACCACAGCGGATGCTGCAATTCCAGCAAGTAAAGATACTCCACCAGAAACATCAACTGAAACTGGGGAACCCCAGACTATCCCGATCATGAATAAGGCAGGTAACTTAGAACTAGGTATGATTGAAATAATCGATCAAACAATGCGTGTTATACCTGCAGAACATGCAATTTATGATATCACTCGTGGCGCGTTTGCTCGTTTCTTTCTTGAACGAATATTAGGCAAGTTCCAACAGGAAGATCGCCATAGAGTAGAGAATGGAGAGATTGAATGGGATGATGCATTCGACTTCGAGGTAAAAGCAGAAGACAATATCCTTGATGAAATGATTATTCGGAACATCGGAGATGGTGCTCGGCAAAAAGAGATACAAAATGCACTTCGATGGGCACTTGAAAAAACATACAGTGCAAGATAATTGAGTGTGTGGCGCTAATACAAACTGACCGTTGCCCGAAACTTACCTAATCTTGGACATCAGTCCAAGATTGATGTTCGGTTCCTGCTTCATCGAGGCGGCTTTGCTGGTCCCAAAGGACTGGAAAGTCTTACGGCCTCTCCAACAGGCGTTTTATGTCTCCGTGCAACTCACGGCGACTGCAGATGGATCCTTGGACGTGGTTCTTGTCCTGAATCGACGCCACAGTTACTTGTTCCGTATCCCAGTATATAAGCCCCCAGAAAAGATGATTATGATGTGGCGCTAAAAGATACAGACCCTCACTTCCATTGCAAAATTATATAACAAGGCTCTGAGCTTTGAGCTTAAGTCCGGAGAGGAGCAGATGGCATCACGTCACGAGCATGAAGACTTGGCAGTAAATTCCCAGGTGATTGTATCGATGGTGCTCAATGCTCATGAATTTTTCAAAGAAAAGAAAATTGAGAGCAGATATGAGAAAATGGCTCTTGATCTTGTAAGACGATTTGTATCCCGTGAAGGGGTCCCTAGAGAGGAGGATCCGTTCTTCTCTGCGGCACTCTACATAGTGACAAGACATCCGTGGAGCCACCCTAATCCACTTACTAAGTCAGCCTTTGCAACCAAGCTTATGATGAAAGAGTCCAGCTTGGAGTGGTATACAGATAGTATATGCGAGAAACTAGGATTTTCAGTCCTGCGTGATAACACACAACTACCATTCTTCATGGATTCTCAGGGAACAATAGCTAGTGTTGTAGACTCTGTTGTTCGTGCTACTGTGGGTGAAGAAGTGGTTACAAGTATAGTCAGTAGAAATGTAGAATCTCCAACCCATCTTGCTGAGAAAATAGTTGATCAGCTCTGTAATGTCGTCAAAATAGTACCTGCGGTATTCCAACAGGAACTCTACAATCTTGTTCGTCGAAAGATAGAGGTTGAGAGTAAAAAACTCTCAGACCAGATCAGTAGACGATAGTAGACTCTTAGGAATTCTCAGGTTGAAGTGTTACTTCTTCCACAAATCTACGACCAGCAACTACCTGGTCAATCGAGTGTATCACTGCACCTGCCTGCTCTAATATTTCTTTAATCGTATCATAGCGTAGGTCGTCACCCTCTAGAGTGATAGTGATACTTTCTGTATTCTGGTCTACTTCTTTCAAAGATATGTTAAGACCACTCACGCGTTCATCGCGTGTTAGCATTAATGCCAAGTCCGTCAATTGTGGACTGTGCGGTTTCAAAACGTCTAGTACAATTCTACGTATGCCGTGAGGCAATAATTACATTCCCCATGTTTGACCGTGCGGTCATATTTTTTCTGTACCGATGCTTTTAGTCGATGCTTGTTAAACCTTACGACAGGGGAAGAAGACACAGGGCGCGATTCTTTCTTATGAGAGGAACATTTCCCCAAGGCTTATATCAAGTTCAAGTGAATTTCTATATTGTTCTCAACTCTGTTGAGTTACGCCGGGAAAATTCAGGATGGACGCAACTGTGAAACAGGATAGACTAGACAAGCATAGCAAAGAAGATAGTTCGGATATGCCAAATATTAGGTCAATAAAATACGATTCAGGTAGAACTATTGATATCGATGTTGCTAACTTCAAAGGCCATCCATTATGGACACTCCTAATTGAAACAGCTAGAAACAATCCCCTTTTCCCAAATAGAGCAGGTTATGCTCATAGTCAGATTATTCCTCAAAATCCAAAGATTACACCAAAGGAACTTGCTGGCAAGCTTTCGATTACAGTGGGCGAAGCTCTTGCTATTCTCGAAGGTTATGAAATCCTACCAAAATAGGCTTGTGCCATAAGTCTTCATTTTTATAACCTAAATCTTACATTTTATGGTGAGTGAACCTCAACTGTAAGATATTTCTATGTTCCACC
>JABCSP010000346.1 GCA_018238825.1 Candidatus Thorarchaeota archaeon
CATTATCCCCTGGATGAGCTCGTCAAGGATCATGTCTGCCCTCTCTAGGAACTGGCCTGTCCCCAACCTGCTCCTACGTGGACGTACTGCACCACCCACATAGAGCCTATCAAGAAAGGGTCTGAGTCTGTATATCAACAGGTCCATGTAGTACCGTGCAGCTCCAACTGGGACAGAGTGGATGAAGCACTGTCGGCATAACTCGACAAGGTGTCCTCTTAACAAATCAGCAAAGTCCAATTCAGGAAGGAAAGGATGCGTGATGACAACAGTCGTCTTTCCTTTAGTCTTCCCGTAGACATACATTCTCCTGGTTGCCTTCTTTCCGTCCTTCTGAGTATATTCCTCCTCGATCATCTCAGGTCTTGGTAGGAGGTATCGAGTCATGGCCAGAAATCGGAGCCGTGCTCCAGCGATGTTCTCCAACCTGTTGAGTGGACCAATAGTACCCGCTCTCCAGTTATATACACGTTTCACCTCGGTGTTTCCATAGAGAGCAGTGGTATTGAAGACCATGTCATGATGATCCTTCCTTAGATATCTTTCAACATTGCATATTGGAATGAAGTAGTCATCTCTTCCAATGACTCGATATGACTCGCTTTCTTCCTTGGCATCAGCCCATGTTTTCAATGCATGAAGGTATGATATTTCATAGACATCTGACCCTCTCTGGATCAAGGGGATGAGTGACCTCATGGCTAGATGCTTTGAGTGCCTGAGTGCTCTCTCAGGATGCTTGATAACTCCCTTTGGAATGAACACAACAACTCAATGGATAGATACTGTATCAATCTTTTCTAAGAAGATTCAACACATAGAGCTCGTCTTGCTCTGAGTCTTTCTTCAAAGGATCGACTGATTAATGTACAGGTTTGTCTGGATTTGGTGTAGCAGTTAACAACCCGTATCCATAGCTTAGGTTGCATTCCCAGTTATCGTATGGGGGTTAAATGGTTTGTCGTCATTAATCCTGAACTAATGGATATGTGCAACTGGATGGCGCCTTCAGTATAGTCAGCAACCCATAATATTATATCGACAAAACACGTATTATTTACTTGAATACGTTTAGGAGCGAATATAATTGTTAGAACCAAAAAACTTTCAGAAAGATGATTTCTGGCTCTTTCACGATGTAGAGGACCAAGAAGTAATGGAACTTAGAAAATTTATAGATCCTGAATTCGATCTCAGTTCAATCAAGGGAATTGACATAATAATCGATAAACTCAATCATCTACTAGAATAGAAGAGGAAACTGGCTGCTCGCAGCAGCAGTCCTCCAATACCATATCCAGATGGTTTCAGGTATTTTCACGGGAACTCAGTTTCGATAAACTGGACATCCTGCGCCAATGAGGCACAAGGTGATCCTTCAGCACTCATAGCTTTGCCAACAGTCCAACAAGGCAGACCCTTGTCTACCAGTAGTTTCTGGAATAATTCAACCTTGGTTGATTCCATGAAGACAAGCATACCCCCAGCCGTTTCAGCACCAAAGCCAGAAGCAAGCTTGTGACCAAAGAACTCTGCAAGTTTCAGAGCACCTTTGATTACTGGTAATCTATTAATTACCACATCAACACCACTTAGTGAACTCACATTGCTAGCATGACCAAGAAGACCGAATCCAGTTATATCAGTCGCAGCATTGACACCAACCTCATTCATTGCTTGTGCAACTTCAAGGTTACTTTGAGTCATTATGCGAACTGCTACATCCTGCATTTTACGTAGAGAGGGTTCATCAAACTTAGTCAGCAGTGTATCACGCTTCTCATCCTGAAGATCCCTATAGGACCTCATTGCAGGTTGGATACCCAGAGGTTTTGTGAGAACTACCACATCACCAGGTTTTGCACCACTCGAATACACAATGTTTCGAGGATGAGTCACACCAAGAGCAATACCACCAAATACAGGACAGGGGTTATGGATAGTCTGGCCGCCAGTAAGTTTGGAACCAAGACCCTTCATGAAGTCACTCATTCCTTTAAGGACTCCGACCGCAATTTCTTCAGGCAAGTCCTTAGGATAGGCAAGAAAAGCCTGTAGAGATACGATATCTGTTGCCCCCATTGAGAACACATCATTTGTGGCATTGCAGGCGACAATCTCGCCTTGGGTATGGGGATCATCATGGATAGGCGTGAATATGTCAACATTCTCCACCACTGCTACATTATCATTGACAATACTGACCACAGCATCATCACCAATGTCTCCATCATGAGGTGTATCTTGAGAGAGAAGATTAGCAGCGTTGAGAAGTCTTGTGAGATCACTTTGTTTGACCTTACAGCTTCAGCCATGAGTTGTTACCATTGCAGTAAGTCGTATATCAGGCACTTGGTGATTTTTCCTCCTTGCATTTTATTTGGGACCTAGTAGTCCCAAACAGGTTTGTGTTGGTATCCTAATAAGCATCTTGGTGGACACTTCACAATCCTTATAGCGAATTCAACGAAGCAGTGCAAATCAGATGGTGAGTGTGGATTAAATGGACATCAAGAAGGTCTCTGAAAATGTGTATGAGATTTCCCAGGAAACTCAACAGTGTATGAAAGTTCCAGTAAAAATCTATGCTTCGGATGCTTTGGTTCAGAAGATGAAACAGGATGCAACTTTCAAACAAGCAACTAATGCTGCATGTCTTCCGGGTATCTATAAGCATAGTATTGTACTCCCCGATGGACACCAAGGATATGGATTTCCAATTGGAGGGGTCGCAGCTACAGATTATGAAAATGGTGTAATATCGCCAGGTGGGGTCGGTTATGACATCAATTGTGGTGTAAGAGTGCTGAGGACAAATCTTGATGAGAAAGATGTTCGACCTAAAGTAAGACAACTCATCGATCAACTCTTTGCAGATATCCCTACAGGAGTTGGAAAACAAGGGAAAATCAATTTACGCAGCCATAGTGGTGTAGACGAAGTTCTCCGTGATGGTTCAAAATGGGCAGTCGAGGAAGGTTATGGATGGGAAGAGGACCTTGACCATCATGAGGCTAATGGCAGAATAGATATCGCAGACCCTTCAGAAGTCCCAGGATCTGCAAAAGAAAGAGGCCTCAAGCAAAGTGGCACTCTTGGATCTGGTAATCACTTTGTAGAAATCCAGCTTGTTGACGAGATCTACAACGAAG
>JABCSP010000347.1 GCA_018238825.1 Candidatus Thorarchaeota archaeon
GGACTCGGATTGAGAACAGATTTAGATGGACTAAGAAATATCGAGGTTGTCATAGAAAGACTAGGGTTGAAGCTAACAACAAGAATTGTCACAGAACCAATTGTTAATCCTAAATCGCAAATGTCCAATACAATGTGCGCGCTGCTCAGGAAACGAGCATTGAACAAACCTAAGAAATCAAGAAAGAAGAAATCTCAAAAATGAAGATTATTCTATAATGAGTTCGGAAAGTTCACGAGGATATTTTGTCGTCACCTCTATACCATCTTCAGTCACAACAAAAGTATCGCTGTGTCGGAATCCCCCTAATCCTTGTTCATAGATTCCAGGTTCACACGAAAAGATCATTCCAGGTTGAAGGATATCTTCAGACCCAATATCAAGGAATGGCCGCTCGTGTCCCTCCATTCCAAGTGCATGACCAGTATGATGACGAACAAGATGAAAGACATCTTTCGCCTTGAATGCATCTCTGGCAGCTCTATCGACATCAGCACATTTGACTCCGGGACCTGCGGCTTCTAGTGCTGCATCTTGTGCGACCATCATTGCATCAAACAATTCCTTTTGCCGATCAGTAGGAGCCCCCATAAACATGGTTCTCTCTAATTCTGAATGAACCCCATAAACATCTGAAGATGCACCAGTTACGAGTGTATCGCCCTTATTGAAAACAAGACCTCTTGAAAGAGCATGTGGAAAATAGGAGTTTGGACCTATCTGACCCCGATACAGTGCAATTGCAGGGAACATAGAGAACCCAGTTGGTTGATATGCATCCCCTAGCTCTTGGACCATATCTTGAGACCCTCGTGTACTTGCTCTTATTGTGATATCAATTTCATTAGCTCCAATCTCAGTAAATTCTTGCAGATACTTGTGAGCTCGGTCTGCCCATTTGGAGGACTCTCGCATTAGCTCAATCTCTGCTGGGTCCTTGATAACCCTCATATCCATTATCATATCAGGTAGTAATTTGAACTTCAGACCTGTGACATCTTCAAGACTTGGACCTTTGTATCCCCAGTAACCAGGTGCGCCACCTGCTTCTGAGGCAACCTTGTTGGGTTGTATCTTCAGGTCGTTCATGAGATTTGCAGCCAAATGATACATCGGATGCTTTTCATCGGGATACTCGAAATACGAAAAAATCTGCGAAACAAAAGGAACCTGATGCTCTATATGGTCTATCTCTAGAGAAGGTACAAAGAAGTATACTTCACCTTTGTGAAGAATGAGGATTATCGGTCGTTCTGTCGGAATAAAGGACAGTCCAGTGAGATAGAATATGTTCCTAGAATTGAAGACAAGTAAGGTTTCAAAATCATCATCGTTGAGTTGCTCTTCAATACGTTCGATTCGTTTCTTATGATGCTCGGGAGTAAGATATGTACGACCCATCTAAGCCACAGTTCGATGACTGCATGTTCAGGCTTAAAGATGCTTGCAAAAAGAAAGATTGTGACGGGCATTCCTTGCGGGATACCCGACACTTCAACATTAATAATTTGGATGATATAGGTGTCTAGTATCTACGACGTCTGTCGCCGCCACCGCGATCTCTTCCGCCACCGCCGTAGCCTCCGCCACCACCGCGACGGTCTCCACCGCCACCGTAGCCGCCACCGCCACCGCCACGACGATCTCTACCGCCGCCACCACCACCGTAGCCTCCGCCACCACCATAACGTGGTCGCCGTCGATCATCTTCATGTTCTTCAGCTGACATATCTACCTCGGTATTGACCTCTTCGATAGGCTCTTCAGCTTCAGATAGCTCACCATACTTACCAACATTCAACCGTAGATTTCCTCTGAAAAGACCGGTGTATCCGTTCTTCAAGAGGTATGTCGAACCAGCAGTAACACTGTCGATAGTAGCATCCCAAAGTGGAACTTGAACAGTTCCAGTTGTATCACCTACTGTGATATCTGCAACTCGGTGTGTTGAACCATCTCCACGGGAAGTAACTTCGCGTTCTTCGCCTATTTCAACCACTTTGAAAGTGATTGTAATATTCTTCATTTGTGGCTTTAGTTCAGCCACAGTAGCCTCAATTGGCTCACGTTCTTGATAACCCATTGTAAATCTCTCGCTATGCGATTAGCAGACGTTTCAAAACTAGCGTGTTCTTCCTATCTTGGATGTACGAAACGGGAAAGTCCCCTCACGAAACCACATTTGAAAGGCGCATATTGCTGAGTCGCCTGCACACTTCGCTCCACGTATTTCCTTATTACCTTGTTTATATTGATTTTTTCCTTGTGGAACTAGATGGCACCAAACCTCTCTGTGACCTGTGCAAACGTGAAATCTATACTTGCTTGCTGTAAGATCCTTTGTATTCGAAAAAGAATACAATAGCCGCAAGAATACCAAAAACTCCACCGATGATTCCGGGGTAGAGCAATGCAAATTCGGGAAGTCCTATGAGATCTCCACCCATCATTATAATTACAATAATAGCACCGATACCTGAACCAATACCGAAACATGGAGTACATTGAATTCGGCTACCTGTATCTCGCCTAACTGTTGTTACCGTACTTGCACTAGATCTATACGAATACAGAGTTTCATGAACTGCACTCATACTTCCAGTCCACGCAAAAATAGAACCCATTAACATAATCAAGGCAAATCCTGCACCGATAATCGCTCCCATTGTATCATTAAATATTAGCCCACTGATAAATACCTGAATGATAAAACAGATGCTTCCGATGATAAATAGAATTGCGCTTTTCTTTGCACCAGCCATTGTAGTATACACCTCATAGTTTCGTGAATAAAATCATCTCAAACCACAATATATCTCTATTTTCCAAATAGTAATCTAATCGATTTGAGTTATTTACAATTTGGATTATCTATTAACAGCAGGTAAGAGGATAGTAAAGAGTTTCACTCTATTCAATTCATTGTCTTGAGAATCTGTTACAACCAATATGCCATTCAATGATTCAGTGATGATTCGAGCTGCTCTCAAACCTAAGATGCTACTGCTATATTTCCTGAAATCTTTTCTTTCTCTACAATACGTTTTAATTTCAGTTTGCCAATACGCCTGACCTTCACTGTGAATGGGTTCAATCTCTATTGAAACATTCTCACCTTTTTTGTAACAGTCAAGAACATCATAGAGAATAT
>JABCSP010000348.1 GCA_018238825.1 Candidatus Thorarchaeota archaeon
TTGATCCAGTTTATCTCGAGGCATTGGATCAAGATCCTGATATTGACATCTTTAGCGCACTCAGAAATGGATATGGTCACATCACTATAAACACTCGTGACGCACCATTGAATGAGAGCGTACTAAGGAGAGCATTCGCATTTGCGTATGATAAAACAGCAGTTACTGTAGATATCATGGATGGTTTCTCACAGGAACACGACTCAATCGTACCCTATCCAAACGGATGGTGCGTTGAGGATGATTTTACATATCACTACTACACTGACCAAGCAAATATCGGTAATGAACTACTTGATGCTACAGGTGACTTCGACATTAATCCAGTTACTGGCTTTAGAGAATATCGAGGAGAACCATTTGATGTCAAAATCAAGTACGCATCATCATCACCAGAGATTGCTGGTGGTACAGCCCAGATTGGTGTTGATGCACTTCGCCGTCTAGATATTGATGCTGTTACCGTTGCTGCAGACTTCAACGAGTACATTTCATCTCTAGATAGTCACGAAGATTATGACATGGTCTTCTTCGCCTATAACTTCGGAAGCAATGATGTTGATTGGCTTGCAGATTGGTTCAGATCTGATTTAGCAGATGTACCATATCAGAATCCAACTAACTTCAGAAATGAAACCTTCGACAGCTGGATACCACAGCTCCTCTATGGTACATCCTATGATGCCATCTATGAGGCATCATCTGAGATGCAGAAGATTCTCCAATACAACGTGCCTTTGCTTGTTGTATACGAGAACACCTACATGCAGGGTTACAGAAATGACGTATATACAGGTCACGTTCCTGACCTTGGAAGCTACATCTCTGGTCCTTGGACCATGAGGAATATCAAGAAACTTGACGGTACATTTGGTGGTACAGTACCACTTTCTATTAGTCAAGAACCTGATAGCTTCAACATCTACGTTACAAACTCAGCCTACTCCCAAGCAGTTCTAGAAGAGCTCTGGCCATCACTCTACAAGTTCTCTCCAGAACTTACTCCCTGGCCTGACCTTGCTGAGAGCATGTTCACCGAGACACACGCTAACAATGATGATGTACCTGATGGACACACTCGATTCACTATTGACATCATACAGAATGCTACCTGGAGCGATGGTGAGCCATTGGACGGTGAAGATGTTGCATTCAGCATGACCTATGCCTACGAGAGTGCCATTTACGGTAACCCCGCAGGCGTAGATACTGGTGACTTGGTTGCAGCATATGCACCAACTCCATTCAGAGTAGTCATAGAGTACAACACTGAGTCATACTGGCACTTCAGCAACTTTGCATATGACACAATCATCCCAGAACACATCTTCAATGATGAAACTGGAATTGGTTATGCTGGTTGGAACACCTGGAACCCAGTGTTTGATGCCTCAGAGCCTAACGTGAACTGTGGTCCGTTTATCTTCACTGACTTTGAAGCAGGTGAGTTCTACGAACTTACCTACAACCCACTGTTCCACTATGCTCCAGATCGAACAGTCACCACAACAACTACGACAACTACCACCACTACTACTACTGAACCAACCTTCGATGCTACTCTAGCAATCGTTGCTGGTGCAGTTGGTGCAGCTGTTGTAATTCTCGTGGGTGGCTTTGTTCTACTCAGGCAGAAGTAGTCTACAAGGTTTTAGGGGACATATGTCCCCTTCCCCTTCTTTTTTCATTCTTTCTTATCACGTTTCAATAGTCATTCAATCTAAATTGATTATTGCGCGAAAGAGAGCCTCTTTAATGTGAAAATCGTCATCGTCTTTGAGGTTTCCAAGTACATGAGGATTGATAAGACTCGATTGAGTCTCGTTGTTGTTTCCGCTTTACCGTTATTTGTTGGTACAATGCTTGCTGCAATGCTCTTAGATTCAGCTTTAATCGGTGAGGTCGTAGCAAACAACAGTAGAATATTCACAATTGAGGAGATTCTACTCCAATCAGGTGTATCTATAGGTCTTGGGACATTAATCGTCTTCTCATTATTCTACATCATTGAGAAAAGAGGGCCAGGAACAAGAAGAACTATTGTAGCTCTTGTAGTTTCACCAATACTTACAGCTTCGTTCTTTCTCCTTGGTCAGTCTTTGCTTCTAATTCTCTTCAAAGGTTCGACTCCCTCGCTATTGCCAAGTATATTGTCAATCGCATCAATAAGCGTTCTATTAATGTCCTTCATCTTCATAATCGTGGACTCAGTTCCACCCATCATGAAGAATCTCTTTGTTGTGTTCTACGGGAGCGTATTTGGAACCTTTCTTGGAGTAATATTCATAACAGCAAGCATGTTTGTGCTTGTGATCTCGGTGGTATTTGAGGACTATTTCTTAACGAAACACGCACCAGCCGCAAAAGTCGTCGCGATGATTGATACACCCGGTGATGATCCATTTGATTATGCAAGAATTCAATCAAAGGGTGCAGCTGTGGGAGTTGGTGACTACATCGCTTTCTCCTTGATTTCTGCACATTCACTCATATTTTTCCCTATACATGTGTGGGCGATGTCAATCCTACTAGCTTTAGTTGGAATAATAATTAATGCAACGATTATTGCTAAGGAAAATGAAATCTTGCCAGGTATTCCACTTCCTGGCATTCTTGCTCTCTTTCCATGGGCGGTTCATCTCGCGGCAATGGCATTATTTGGAGCATAACTGCGTGGAGCGTAAGGATGATATGAATACCATAACAAAATTAGAAGTGTGATATTAAATGATAGCAAGTGAACGTACCCAAAATGTCATTGTCGTGTCAGTAATCATGATTGCTGTTGTAAGCTCTGGGTTTCTAGTAAGTAATGCCGCGTATTATGGCGGTAGTTATTCACTTGCAGGGCGAATGAATGTGTCATTAATTCAAGTACGCGTTAGCAATATAGATCACACAAATGTATCTATCAATCCAGGTCTTACCCTAATTTTCAATCTTGCTACAGATTCACTTACAGAGGGGAACGTAAGAATTACTTTCATGGGTGCAGAAGTTACGCTTAATAACGATTCATTATCTTATACAACCTTTTCACGTACACCTCTCGTTGCGGACCAGTACTTGTATCCAGAATTCAATAGAAATTATTCAATGGGCAACACAGCAACCTATGCAGATAGACAGGCAATTCTAGATGC
>JABCSP010000349.1 GCA_018238825.1 Candidatus Thorarchaeota archaeon
CTTTTGATACCAAAAGATTAAAAATGCAAGCCCTAAGGCAAGAAGGATGCTTAGTTTCGTGACATTCTTCCCTGCAATGTTTTCATTATCCAATATCCGCTTCTTATTTTTAATCATATTTATAGTCATTTCTGTTTCGGTTTCAAATCCAGAAAATTTTAAAGTTAATTTGGATATTACTCCTGGTCCAAAAGTGCGGAAACCGCTTTGAGTATCGGTTATTTTCTTTTGATAAAATAGAAATATCATCCAAGTGATTAAAGAATTACCATAATAGCGTAATTTATTGAATTTCTTTTTATTCTTCAAATAATCAATATTTCTCATAATCGAAGTCGTCATCGTCTTCTTCATCAAAGATAATATCAACTGGACCTCGCTTACTTGTCATCTGACCAGGCCTAAAGACAGCTCTCCGAATTACACGTTCATCTTCTTTCCATTCTGCGTGTCTTCTACGACGTCCCATAATTCCTGCAATTGTTACAGTAGCAAATGCAAGACCTCCAATGAAGTAGAGTTCTAACCTGGAAGAAAATATTGATGAACCCGCGCTTAAAGCAACAACTAAGATTCCACCCAGAAATAGAGTGTTAAGATAACAATCACATGTGACATTGAGCTGGGGGGGTCCGAGAGCAAAATCTTCAGGATCCGAACCTGGAGCTAGATTCAAGAAGTAATTGAATATCACTAGTACAAAAATACCTGCGATTAAGATTGCCCATGTCACGAGATCCAATTCAATTACCTTCTATTTGCAAATCTATGCTTCAGCTTCAGGGCCTGCTACTTTCAAACATGAGAAGCCATATTCGCCCTCATATGAAATTTCTGCACTTTCACTTGGTTCTATCATCAATAAAATAGCATAGTCCTTTATTACTTTAGGTTTTGAATCTATGATTTCAAACTCACCTTTTGTTAGGGCAATTTTATGACCAGTCTTTAATGCGCGTAGCTCTGGATGATGTTTTGTTTTAATAGCTACTCTTGCTTGCAGACCTTCACTTCGAACGACTAGAACATCTTCTTTATCGATTGTTTCCAAAGTTAAAGCATCCATCCAGCCCTTTAGAACATCAGGAATCTTCTTGATTGATACAGGACCTCCAGTTGCCATCTTTTCTATGGGTGGCAGTTGTCCTTGTACTTCATTAAGTATTGGAGTGACGAGATTTGTATTCCATCCCTTCTTTACAAAGGCTTTCAGAGCGTGTTCTGCAATCTTTTCCAGAGCAGGTTTAAACCGGTCATGTGAAGATGAGGAAACCTTGTAGAGCATTTGGAATGAGCTAAGTGCCCCTTCTTCTTTATTGTATGCTACACCAATCTTGTATGCTGTTACTGCAAGTTGCCAGGCATTGTCTTCGTCGTCGAATAGAAGACTGTATTTGGCAATATCATTCAGCATTGCTATTGTGACATTAGTATAGTGCAATTTGTTCTTGGTTAGACTGAATCCTCCCATGACTTCAGCACGTAATACCTGCATTGTGATGTAGAATCCTTCAGTGGTTTCCATCATATCATCGAGACCTACTCGATTGATCATTGAATCATAGAGGCCGTAGAAATAGTCAATTTCCTCATAATCTTCTTTGATAAGCGATAGTAAAATCCTTACAAAGAATACTGAGGCTTTGAGTTCATCATTCGAAACTGCTGCAAACATGAGTAATCTAAAGGCTTCATCACATATCTCAAGAGCATTTTGAATACCCTCTGTTGAACCTCTGTATAAATGACAAATCATTTCGAGATAGTAAAGGAAGAGCGTTAGGTCTGCAGCATGCTGAACAAGTTTTCCATGTGTGTCTGCATCCTCTGTCAATGTTGAAACAATAAGTAATCTCTCAATTTCGTTTTGAATTGCTTCAATTTCGCGTGCTAGACTGTCGTATTTACCTTCTCGGAAGTCATCGAACATATTGGGGATGTCTGCTTTGATATCCTCTAGGAAGTCTAGAACGAATAGTGGTTGACCCTTTGATAATTGTCTATCAAGACTTTCTGTAGGTCTCTTGACGGTTCTTAACACTCGAAGAGCGTGAGCTTCAATGATACGTATTCTTGTAACAGGATCATATGATTCCTGGCGAGAAATGCTATAGCGAACCTCTTCTGAGTATATTCTTTCTCTAATTGGAGTGAGTTGTTTCTTCATTTTCTCGTCATTGACTGATTCCATTAGTTCGAGAATGTAGGCGGATCCAACAATTCCTTCGACTTCGATTTTAATGTCTTCTATTGTATTGAGCAGCTTCATATCACTAGTGACAATCTTCGACCCCTTATTTCGCATGGCCCCAAGAATTAGAGACATATCATTAGGTTGAGGTAATGAGCTCTCAGGACGGTTGAGGCTCTCCATAAGATGCTTGATATCTTTCGATAATGTTTCATCTATTTGGATGATCTGCTCAACTTCTCTTCTCAAGTACCATCGCAACTCTTGGAATACTTGTCTTGTAATCCAAAGTTCGGCGCCAATTGCATCAGCAGCTTGTTTGATCATTTGCACATCTTTGGGGCGATCTGAAAAACCCGAAATGAAAAAGTTGGCATCTAAGTACACGCGCATTCATTCTGTCTCCATCTGATTGTAAACTGTAATCTAAGGTTGTGAGATTGTCGCTCAGCTCCCTGCAGAGTGCCATCAGTGATTGGGGTCAAATAAAGGCCTTCTGCTATCTCCTTAGACTCTGTTGTCCCTCAATATTCTAGGGAAAAAGGTTCCTATAGCACTATCAAAGTGAATCCCCGATATCCGTTACCGGCAATTCAGACACAACCATAGTCTTTATATGCTTCATTGATACAATATAATATGACCTATTAGCCATGAAGGATTAGGGGTTTCGTCAACCACAAGGGTTAACTATGAATTCTCCTATCATTTCATGAACAAAGGGCGTAACATATAATTGTGTGAGTCGTTGAAAACTATGGCGTGCAGTTTTCAACTTGCACTGGTCTTAAAATAGATCAAATGGAATGCAACGTGCAAAAATCATTAGGTGGTGGCGCGGCAATGCGTTGCGTTACTCACATGACGTTACGCCCACCTTTTCCTATTTTCAAATTCTTCTAATTGTTCAAGTTCAGGTTATTGCATTCTTATTGATGCATTAGAGTCAAAT
>JABCSP010000350.1 GCA_018238825.1 Candidatus Thorarchaeota archaeon
AACCTTACAAGTATCTGGGACCGTCCAGTCAAGTTCCTTAGTGGTGGAGAGTTACAGCGTGTTGCAATGACAGCAGCTCTGGTGCGTGAGGGTGACATTTACTTCTTCGATGAGCCTACCGCCTATCTGGATGTTCGTGAGCGTCTACGAGTTGGACGCGCAATTAGACAATTGGCTGATCAAGGTAAAACTGTAATTGTTGTTGAACACGACCTCTCAATTCTGGATTATGTATCCGACCTTGTTTGTATGTTCTATGGACAACCAGGTGTCTATGGTATCGTTTCTCATCCCCATGGTACTAGAGTTGGGGTGAACATCTTCCTAGACGGTTTCATTCCAGACGAGAATATGCGATTCAGAGACACATCGATTTCGTTCAAAGGGATGAGTGCAGAAGACATAGAATTTGCCTCTGGAGAAACCCTTCTTGAATATGGAAACTTACGAAAGGAGTTCGAGAACTTCACTCTGGAAGCAAAGGGTGGTCGAGTATCGAAAGGGCAGGTTATTGGAATTCTTGGTCCAAATGGAATTGGAAAAACTACATTCGTCAGAATGCTTGCAGGTGAACTAGACCCTGAAGAAGGGGAAGTTCCTACAAAGACAGCAACTGGCCTTGAACTGAAAATCAGTTACAAACCTCAGTACATATCAGCAGATTTCGATGGTAACCTGAGATTGTACCTACGTGAGGCGGGTGGTAGCACAAGTGACTCGGCTGATTTCAAAACCGCGGTTATCAAGAAACTGGAGCTTGAACATCTATTGGAACATCAGGTTCAGGATCTAAGTGGTGGTGAACTCCAACGTGCCTCTATTGCAGCCTGTCTTGCTCGTGAAGCTGATATCTATCTACTAGACGAACCGTCTGCATTCCTTGATATTGAGCAGAGACTGGCCAGTTCACGAGCAATTAGACGACTTGTGAGAAACAATATGAAAACCGCCTTCATTGTCGAACACTCTATCCTCATGGCAGACTATCTCAGTGATAGCATGATAGTCTTTAACGGAGTTCCCGGTAAGACCGGAAAGGCATCATCCATCAGAACACTAAGAAGTGGAATGAATACATTCCTGAAGGATATGGGCGTTACTTTCAGACGAGATCCACAGACGGGTCGTCCCCGAGTCAATAAAGATGGTTCACAACTTGATTCACAACAGAAAGCTTCTGGAGATTACTATTACATAGGAAAAGGAAAGTAGTGTGAAATAAAAGAAAATAGAGAGGTCGAGTCCTAGTTTAGTACCAGGACTGACCTACAATTTTGATTGAGTTTATGGTCGTTTCTTGACGATTAAAACCAGTGAGATTACAATTACTCCAATACTGCCGCCAATAATGAGAGCTGTAGGAATTCCGAGAATATCTCCTTCCCACCATTCTTCAACTGCAACACGTCGGTCTGAAACTACTGCAGATGTTGTGTACAATGCTGCTCCATTCCAGTTCTCCATGTCTCCTGGTTCAAATGAAACAAGAGTTACATTGAAGTAACAAAGAATTGCTGGAACCTCCACGTACGTACCAAGTTTGATTGGAGTATACTCACAAGTTACAGTCCAAGTTTCACCTGCTGCTAAGGTTGCCCTGTTCCAATAGTATTGCTTGTCAGTATCGAATCCTGCACTAATCCCGTCAAGGATCTTGAGGTCATAGGCAGCTGCATCTCCAATGTTTTCTACAGTTATTGTTACTGTATAGTTATTACCGAGATTCATTCGTTGTGGAGCGGTCTTTCTGATTGTACAATGTGGTCCATCAAAATCAATGCTGGATATATCAAGATCAAAAGTCAAGACAATGTCTTCTGTTGTGAGCCATAGCAATGGCACATCCTCAACAAGATAATTCATAGAGTCTAAAACATCAAAGTTGATACACATTCCATAATCGTACTCTGACACTATACTAGAGTACAGGTCTGCCATGAAGTATGGAACTGTTTCTTTAGCCAGATGTGTTGGGTCTATCATAGCTTGAACTGCAGTCTTGATGTTCGTTGTATCACCAGAGAAATCTGACATAGCATCCCAGAGTCCTTGAAGAACAAGTCCAAAGTGGTCCTCTATCAGTGAGGCAAAAGCCTCCTTGGTTGTGTAGGATGAGGGAAGATTCATACCAGTGAAATTAGCGATGAACGTATCGATATTGGTGATGTATTCATTGAGAAAACCTTCGAGAATATATGGATTTGAGTAGGTTGTGTTCTGCAGAATATCGAGTAGATGGTAGTTGTCAAAGCACTTGATAACTGCTTCAACTAGAGCCTGCATCGGGTTCTCTTCAATTAATGTTTCATTGACTTCAGACATGAGAGTATCTGGCGTAATTCCCATCTGTTCCATGATCATTCTTAGAGCATCTTGGTTAATTTCCTCCACTGGGGAGCCAGTGAAGATCATCGACCAATCCATTTCCAAGAAGTACTCACGCATATCCGGGAATGGACCCGGTGAATTCCACAAGGAGTCAATGGTATAATCGAACATTGATGGATCCATATAGGATATTGACATATTCATAGCATATGCATATGTATATGAATAGCTCACTAAAATTGCCTGAATTAATTCTTCTACAGTTGCATTACCTGAAATAGGTCCTGTTGGAAGATATATGTCATTAGTCGAGTTTAATCTAAAGTCCTTGCCAATGTAGTCCCAGTCTGTAGCAACACCATTGATTTGGAGTTCGGTTGGTGCCATTGCAACAATTGAAGAGATTGAGCTAATAGTCAAATCCTGGAACATCTTACTCTCAATATCACCAGCATATCCAATATGTTGTTTCAGAGAGTAGGTTTCGGTACCAGCACCATCGTTGATATGGTTCGGAGTATCGAAGCCTGCCATAGCAAGAATACCTGTATAGACTTTCTCCACATACTCCGTATGTAAAGCATCAGCTCTTACATATGGTCTGTATATGTTACTGTACATAAACATTGGATTCAGCATTCCGGCACTAAAGTATGAATTATCTTCTGATTGATGATCAAACAATATAGTTTCAGCAAAATCAGTTCTATCAATTGGCCATTGTGTTCCTTGTACTATATCCATAAACCCACCAAGACTGCTTAGTCTTGTTTTCATTGCAGACATTGCTGTACTTCCAC
>JABCSP010000351.1 GCA_018238825.1 Candidatus Thorarchaeota archaeon
AAATGATGTTCGCTTGTTCTCTTTTACGAACAAAACCAATTGATATTGAATACTGACCCAATACGGGGAATAATTCCTGAATAAATATCCATCCCTCAATACCGTTCGTATTTTCGAACTATTCATTCACTAATTTGGATACTCAATATTTGTTTGATTCATGATTTTGTTTGTAATCTAAAGAATGATCATAATTTCACTGGCTCGATAAGTACCTATCAAAATGGCATTACTTTTCGACCATCAAACCCACCCTTTTTCGATAAATTATGCCCAGATTCACTATAGCGGTCGTTCTAGCACATTCTAAATAGTTTCAAGCAGAAATTTGAAGAACCATAACTATAGGTTACTTTGAATAACCTATAGTTATAGAATGTACTGGTAAATGAGTAGTACACCTATAGTAAAACGTAGTCAAGAGGCATAGTGCAAATATGAAAATTGAAAATGAGAAGTAGAAATTGATTAGAAAGCAGATTGAAGAAGAAACGAATGAGTATCCAATATAGTGAGAGCAATTGAGGGATAGAAATTGGGGTCTCTAATCAAGATCGATAAGTGGTTTATCACATCTTATGCAGAGTTCAGATTTCTTTCCAAGTAATGCAATTGAGGGATCATCTTCTGGAGGGTTAATAGTATCACAAGATATGCAATACCTTTGATCATAATTTTGCCTTCCAGGTACAAATCTTCCTTGAGCACGAACAACATCTTCAGTATAGTCCTCATGGAAAAGTGCAAGGTAATGCTTCTCGAAAGTCCGAGACCTTTGAGTATGCCCAAGCCTAGCACGGATAGATGAAGTAGGTAAGAGACCTGTTCGCTCCCACCAAGTGGCAGCGCTCTTTCTGATAGTATATGCATAGAGCTTCCTGTCCATTCTACGTCCTCGGTCACTAATATTTTGACCAAGTGCATGAACAGACATTCGGTCCCCAGACCTAGTTGGAAATAGAGGTCCTGTCTTTGAAGGATGATTCTCATAATATGGAATGAACCACATATGTGAGAGCCAAGTCATGATGTCATGTTGTTGATAGTCACCGGATTTCTCGCGCCTTAGTCGTATAGCCCACTCCGCACCTCTATGGATGATGTCTTCATAGTCGATACTAACGAGTTCGCCAGGTCTAAATGCCGTATCCCAAGAAAATGCTAGTAATGCTTTCCATTTCTGAGATCTGGAACCTTGGATTAATTCAACGATATCTGTGATAGCAAGGCGCTCTTCACGACCATCCATCTGTCGAGGTGTGGATGTTGTGCTTTTGAGCATTCGTTCAATACGCTGGGAAAATACGGAATCATACTCTGCATTTCTACCAAGCATTCGCTTCAGACGATCAATGAACGTGAGGTCCTTTGTAACGTCGCTTAAGTCATCTACATCCTGGACAAATCTGATCCAATGTCTAAGAGTGTTCTTGACTAGATTGATACTATTCGGAGAATATCTCTCTGATGCTTGAAATAGTCCCTTTTGCAGAGATGACAAATTGACCTGATTCAAGGAGCGATCATAATCAGTCTTTCCAAAAGTAGTTAGAAGGTCTATTGCCTTTTTCGCACTAACATCAGATAATCCGCGCTCAGCTCTGAGGTAAATCTCGAATGCAGTCCAATCAAAGTCGGTTCTCATCATATTGTTGGTAATAGATTCAAACAAAAGTGAGAGTAATACCTAGGTACTCATTTTTCTAATAGAAGTTGAAGAAACAGAGTACCCACACTAGGGGAATCTAGACTAAATTTAACAAATCATGTAGATGTAGATATGCAATCTATGGCAATCATATGTAGATATCACACAGTCCCATATACTAACGTTTACTACTACTCTATGAAGTAAACGCTGGAATAATATTCGCAGGCTTGGTTCTGAAATCCTGAACTTTTCAGATATCAAATCCAAGTTACCAAACCAGTGTGTTCTCTCCATACTTCTCAAACACCTATCCTAACGTGTACTCCACCGGGTTAACGTGTACTACCCTCCAATATTTGCAAAGGCGTGTACCACCAGACTATGGGGCCTCTAAACAGAGTAAAAGCCAAAATCTATGGGGAGTGGTACACGCTCCATCTTCAGTTCTTTTCCTTAGTAAATTCTGTCAAGAAGAGATTGGACAACATTAGATGCATTATAGAATTACTATGAATATCTTTTAATTGTGAATTGTTAGTGAATGAAATATATCCAAAGCATGAGTCTTTGGAAGTTCCATCGAGGCACGTTATATGAAATATGCAAAGTTCCTTACCTTACTTCTATTTTCAAGTTTAATGATTCTCGGGATGGCACTTCCAATGAATGGAAATATTTCATACAACAATGAGATAATCCACAATCAGCTAAATCCAGCACATACCTCTCATGGAGTAATCACAATTTCATCAAATGCTGAATTTAACTCCACTGCAGATGCGGAAGGTTGGGCAGGAAACGGTACAATTGAGAATCCTTTCATCATTACTGGCTATTCGATTAATGCGGGGGGTACAGATCCATGTATCTCTATCACAGATACGACCGTGCATTTCATGATCAATGATACGATAGCTACAGGAAGCATCCAATATACCGCTGGAATCAAATTTGATAATGTAACAAACGGATATATCCACAATGTAACATCTACAGGAAATGGGTACGGATTTCAGATCGTTAACTCTGATAATTGCACACTCACAAGGAATCATGCATTAGCAAACAACGTCTTTGGTATTAGAACTGTGTATTCGACAAACCTAAGCCTGTACGAAAATGTCTTGGAAAGCAATGGTTTCGATTTTGAGGGCGATGATATCACAGATTGGCCTAGTGAACTAGATGGAACCAATACTGTCAACGGAAAATCTGTTGGATACTACCTAAACGTTACAGGTTCTGGTGGAGATACCACCGGAGATTACGGTCAGATAATAATTGCATTCTCAGAAAATCTAACAGTTCGGGGTTACAATATTAGTCTGACAACGATCAGTTACGTTGCTTGGTATTCCAATAACATTTCATTCATAGATAATATTGCTTTGAAGAACGCCCACTTACCAGGAGTAGTGATGACTGGTGGTATCTATTTGATGCATTGTACAGATTGTGTTATTATT
>JABCSP010000352.1 GCA_018238825.1 Candidatus Thorarchaeota archaeon
AACAGACAGTACCTTTGAATACACTGCAGCACGTGAAAGAGTGAAGATTTCAAGGGCGCATTAAAGTAAATGTCCAATATTCTTCAAAACTTGTTTGAAACCATGTTCCATTTGTACTATTCCATAGACTGCTTCTACAAGGGTTCCTTTGTCATGAAGAATCTCTCCCTTGCTTGGTGTTTCAGGGTCGAAGTGAATTCGATGCTTGTAGAGACCCCATTTATCACATAGGTTCGCCATATGAGAATTCGATACAATACTAGATTTGTCCTGTGTCAGTTCTCCAACATCCTCCTCAACAGTTTGCCAGAGGTGATAGATGACCGCCATGGAGATTGCAGCATCTCCTAAAAATGCAAATCTCTTGGCAGATTCACTCAATGATACAAGGGCGTCAAAACCGTTATCATCAAAGGGATTCTTCTTTCCACGATAATGCGTTTCTAGTTCTAAGAAAAGATTCTTTGTACTTGGCTGGAACATTGCTGCTAACAATATCTCCTTTTTTTTAATCTTCAGACCAAGGGCTTTCTCTAACTTTGGCTTAAGATGTTTTTTGATGTATCTGATGCCTTTGTTGACCTCTTGGATTTGTTCCTGCCAGCGACTTAATTTACCAAGGCGACGGGTTGAATTTGCAGGAGTCTGCTCTTTTGTTTGTTCAATTGTTTTTGATAGAGTGTTCAATCTATCTTCAATATGAACCGGTTGCCAAGTGATTTTTCGATTAGTCTTCTTTGGACGCCTCACAATTCATCTCTCCTCAGTAATAGCTGATTTCTGTGTTTGTTGCATCATATCGCGTAACATGAAATGCCGTTATTGAATACTCAGCTGAAAGCTTAGCTAATGCCAGTGATATTAATGTCGGTCCTAAAGTAAGATCAATTACCATATCATGGATGAAGATATTGTCAATTATCGCAGCCTCTAGAAAATCTGCTGTACCCTGAAGATTTCCATACTCATTCTCATCATCAGTACTGGTGATATCATCAGGGACTTCTCTCCATTCTGTTGTCCATACTCGAAAAGAATCATCTGGAATAAATCTGTCAGCTAATCTTGCTACTCCCCGAGTCCAGTGCGCGGCTTCTACAAAAATGAGTAGCTTTCTGGGTTTGAAATGTGGATTGTTGGTTAACCACTGAACAAATGGCCGTTGGTCCTCTGGACGACTCAGCGAAGTAACATATAGTAACGGCTTTGAAATCTCTAATGCTCTACGGACCGGGTGTATTGTTTTTGGTTCTAATTCGAACAGGCGGTATTGTGATTGCTTCCAACTCACGATGATACCTAGTTCTTCCAGGCGTTTTGTGTTATGGTAGAGTTTGGGGCTAGTTACCTTCACTTTCTTTATGTCTCTTTTACTGGATCCCTTTAACATCATCTGAGCTTTGATGTCTGTAGCTATCTTTTCTCTAAGTTCTGCTCCCGTCTTTAAACCCCCTTCAAGTTGGTCTAAGATGATTCTTCTAGCTCTGACTGTTTCGACTTCTTTCCGAATAATATCTTCAACTGTTTTTCGGGGCATTGGACATCTCATCCGCGGATATATTATCTAGTAATTGTTAGTATTAACCTAATATACTTTTCGAAACAAAGAAACTAATTTGGCCTCTCCACGGCAAAAAACGGCTCAAAAATGACCCAACTTATACATACATCAAATACTTTTCGAAGATATTCACGTATGTCCAACGTATGCTTAAATACAATCTGACGGAACGAATTAGTACACGGGGCTTCTAAAGCTCCGACATGGCGAATCAATTACTGATTTGTCTTAACAATAAAAAACGAGGACCGAATAATGGCTGAAGACGAATTTCTTGGCGCAAAACCGATTGTCATTGACAACGGTACAGGTTTGAGCAAGAACGGTTACGCAGGCGAAGATCAGCCACGCAGTGTCTGGCCCACTTTGATTGGATATCCCCGATATGAATCAATCATGACTGATGTTGATCACTATACACGTGATTACTACATTGGTGAAGAGGCCATCAACCTTCGTGGTGTACTCCGTCTAGTTTACCCGATCGCTCATGGAATTGTTGAAGATTGGGACGCAATCGAGAAGATATGGAGCTACACGTTCTATAACGACTTGAAGGTTGACCCAAGTGAAAATCCGGTACTTCTAACTGAAGCACCATTTAATCCCAGAGAGAACAGAGAGCGCATGGCATCCGTTATGTTTGATAACTTTGGAGTGCCTGCAGTATACGTTGCCACACAGGCAGTACTCTCACTGTACGCATCTGGTCGAACTACTGGTCTAGTCATTGACTCTGGTGACGGTGTGACCCACATAGTACCAATCTATGAGGGCTTTTCAATTAATCACGCTATCCGCAGAATCGACTTGGCTGGAAGAGACATCACCGAGTACCTGCGCAGATTGCTCAGGCAGAGGGGTTACTCCTTTGTCAGCGGTGCAGAGAAAGAAATTGTTAGAGATGTCAAAGAGAAGCTATGCTACGTAGCTCTTGACCCCGAAAGGGAAAGGACAGTTGCTGACAAGGCCGGTGTTGACAAGCCCTACATGCTACCTGACGGTGAAGTAATCACAGTCGGTGCAGAAAGGTTCCAATGCCCTGAGTTGTTCTTCAACCCAAGTGCCATTGGTCTTGATACATTACCACTCGATGAACACATTGTCGAGTCAATCAAGGCTTGTGATGTCGACTTGCGACGTGACCTGTACGCCAACGTAGTGCTATCAGGCGGTTCAACTATGTTCCCAGGACTCAAGGAGAGACTCCACAAAGAGATCACCGAACTAGTCCCCGAGAACATCGAGGTTCGTATCATTGCTCCACCAGAGAGACAGTACTCTGTCTGGATCGGTGGAAGCATTCTCGGCTCATTGAAGACCTTCCAGAAGATGTGGGTTTCCAAGAAAGAGTTCGAGGAAGTAGGACCCGAAGTGATACACCGCTGTATCTAGTATACACTCAGTTTAACGAAGAGGGGCTTTTCCCTCTTCTTTCTCTTGTTTTTTTTTTCAAAAAGTTTCGCGAATTTTGGATTAAGTGTAAGTACTTTCGACTTGTGGATGAAATTAGAGTGGGGAGAAATTTGATATCTGTGGGGGTTGCTGTTGGT
>JABCSP010000353.1 GCA_018238825.1 Candidatus Thorarchaeota archaeon
ACACAATAGAAGAACTCGCCGCCTTTCTTCTTTGTCTTCGAGCTCTCATCATTGACCCGGAAACCTCTCTCTCCACACACATGACATGTCTGTGAAGTATACCTTGGGTTTACTGTCCAAACAGAATATTTACTGTGGCCAAGAGATTCTCTCATGTACCGGACAGTTTCAATGATTTTCCCCCATAGGTTTGCATTCAATGACCACGACAAGTCCAGCATATGTTCTATCATCCAATGGATATTATCGTTGGTCCTACAATAGTCAGGAATACGATCGGTTTACAATCACGAATGAGTACGATCCCGACCTTTCTGATCCCTGTAGAACTCTGTCTTCAAAGAAGGTTTCAGCAAACATAGATTATTACGGTGCTGGTACTGGTGCTTTCTTCATTGCTTATGAATTCTACTGGACAAGTGCGCACTATCCAACTGGATTCTCGCTAGCAAATGGACTTCTATTTTCTACCAGTTTCTGGATACGCGAAGGAGCATCATCTACAATATCAACAGTTGACAATGTTCAATTTCGAATCATTTCATCTATGATAACAAGTCCTCAGATACTCTACAATATTGGATTCAAAGCATCGTCACCTCCATCAGGTTGGATCCCCTGTCACAACACTTGGGCTGAACAGACGTATAGTGGTCTTACTTTGAGTGATTCGGCTGTGTATATTCTATTTGGTGTCTATGATGCTTGGACCTATGATTGGAGCCAAAACATTAAGGTACATCCCGATTATTTCAGGTTCGAATACGATCTTTCGAGTTGGTAGGTATGAATAAACAACAGAGAATTCTGATAGTATTGGCTTGTGGTTTCATACTCTTCACACTAAGTGTGCCAGTCTTGAATATAGGACCTGTTGCTAATGACTCCCTGAATTCTCAACATGGCTTGATGTACAATCTATCTCAAGAAAATCAAACAGAATTCTCTTATTTTGAATCGGATAATACTTGGACATACTCGAAAACTTGTTTTCCGGAAGTCTTAATTGATGTAGTGGATTTGGATGGAGTTGCATCGGTATGGTTTTCGTACAAGCGCTCAAATGAGAGTCAGTGGAACAATCAATCGATGGTGAGTGCTCCGCCTCTTGGGGAAAACACATTCTTTGGAATGTTTCATTCAACAGTTTCAGAGTATACTACTGTGTTTAATATCACATTCTTTGCCAATGATAGTCTAGGACATATTTCGAAATCAGAACTATACGGACTTACGGTTGACTACAGCTATGACCCTCCCCCTCCGGAATACACTCCGCGACCTGATATTATCTTACATTTAATAGGAGCAGTAACAATCTCTATTATCGTCGTTTCACTGATTGTAATTGCTCTGAAAGTCAAGGTCCGCAAAGAGGGATGATATAGTACTCAAAGAAATCTGTAAGGCATAGGAATGTTTCAATAAGAGCTATCCTTTGGAAAAGTCGACAGGATTGGTATCGAACAGAAGTTGTGGCATGCTTTGCTCTAACCTCAAATCCTTCTGAGAAATCTTTCCACTCGTCGCACGGCTAGATTTCGAGATGAACTATCATCGAAGAATCCACCCGGACCAATGTGCAACTTATAATTCGTATCTAGAGTTCCGTGAGCATCGGTTAGTACAACGTTCCTTTCTCTCTCGCCTTTAAGGTGGAAATGGAATCCATAATCAATCATCATTGACAAAGAACCTCTTTGCTCGTAATCTTGTACTACACCCCTACTGAACCCAAATCGGGTCATACTAGAAATGACGAATGTTGTTCCGGTAGCTTGAGCCAACTTGCTCATATTACTAACATAACCTGTGAGTGTGAAAGGAGTTTCTAGATGCTTCAATGCGATAGGAAGTGGGTCCACAATTACAAGAGAAACATGATGTTTAGCAAGAGTCATACGCATTGTTTCGAAAGATGCATCCATGAAACCACTCTTTACAACATCGACCAGAATGATATTTTGTGAAACTGCTTCGGGATCCATTCGCAACCTGAAAGCAATCTCTTTGATTCGTTTCTTTCTATAACTCTGCTCCGCATCATACCAGATCACCTTTGGTACACTGCCATCATCGGTTTCTATGAGTTGAGCCATTATTGCTAGATGAGAACACATGAGCGTCTTTCCAGCCCATTGAGAACCCCTCATCTCAATGATGGTTCCGGACCGCAAACCACCTCCAAGAACTCTATCAACACAGTCAATCCCAGTTCCAAGGTGCGGTGTACTTTCCTCCTCAAGTTCAAGACCTCTCTTGAACCCACCAACCCCAATCGTTCTTCTTGCACTCTTGATAAGTTCCAGTGACTGCTCTCTGCTAATTCCGGTTCCAGACATTATTTCTTCTGGGACACTCACTGATAGAAGTTCAGCTGTGGTGATGCCAATCCCCTTGAGGCGTACTTGGATTTCATCAGTAAGTTCAGAAACATCACTAAGACTAGTTCTTTTCAAAGGAGTTCCCATTATCAGATCACTTCCTCCTTATCAAGTTGAATTCTAGAGTCTACAATCTTCTTCAGTTCCGTTCCTTCCAACCCAAAATGGACATCTGTTAATGGATCCCATGAGTACTTGCCTTGTACCGCAGTCCCAACATTGTATGGTAGAAGGAGGATTTGTGCAGCCTGGTCTATGTCCTTGTAATCTATGCTTTGACCAATCTCCCTCCATCTCTTCTTGTCATGGATCTTGAAAGAAATACTTCCATTGTCAAGATCTCCTGTCAGGCTGCACTTCACTCTGGTCACACCTGATGTCAGTGAGCCAATAGTTTTGATATGCTCAAATAAATTCTTGCCAAAATTGGTCCGACGCTCTGGAAGTTTCTGGTTATGAATAGAGGGATATTGCATACCCAGTGTGAGCACCTTGATATACCTCAATCGAGCAGGTGCACATCTTGACCTTGTCCCATAACGCATCATTCCTACAGGATGCCAACTAAATGAGTCCTGTCTTGTCAGGTCGTCAATCTCTTTCTTTTTGTTAAGTTGTCTGTCCGCTTCATAAAGGACATCGATCCCCTGATGACTAGCAATCAGAATGGGTCGGATTCTGCAATCATTGAACTTGAAATCTGTGAGGGTACTTATCTCATCAAGTGAA
>JABCSP010000354.1 GCA_018238825.1 Candidatus Thorarchaeota archaeon
AAGAGTGTGAGCATCAGAAATGTTCACAGATGGCTTCATGACCATGAACTAGAAACTGGGGAGATAGCCCCTGTTGAGAATGTAATTGACAAGAAAGAGAAGGTGGCAGTGATTGGTGCTGGACCTGCAGGAATTGCATGTGCTCTGTACCTGGCAAGAGATGGTTATCCTGTTACAGTCTTTGAAGAGCGAGAAGAAGCGGGTGGATTACTCAGGTGGGGAATTCCCAAGCATCGACTCCCTCGTGATATCATCAAGTCAGAGATAGAACATGTTGAACAACATGGTGTTAAGATCATCACAGGAAAACGAATAGAAACCTTAGATGCACTCAGAAAACAAGGATATAGCGCAATCTTCCTCGGAACTGGGGCCTATGTCAGTGCAAAGCTAAGGTTAGCAGGCGAAGATGCGGAAGGTGTCTATCACGCACTTGATTTCCTATATCGGGTGAATAGTGATCAGAAAGTGAAACTTGGCAACAAGGTCGCCATCATAGGTGGTGGCAATTCAGCCATTGACTCAGCCCGTGTTGCTCTCCGCTTGGGAGCAGATGTTACATTAATTTACCGAAGGTCCAGAGCTGAGATGCCCGCTATCAAGAGCGAAGTTGATGATGCAGTGAAAGAAGGCGTGAAGCTCAAACTTCTTGCATCACCTGTCGAAGTACTAGTTTCAGGTGGGTCTGTTTCTGGAATCAAGTTTCTCAAAATGAAGCTTGGAGAACCTGATGCGTCTGGACGAAGAAGGCCAGTCCCAATACAAGGCTCTGAATTCGACTTGGATGTTGATAACATCATAATAGCTATTGGCCAATCAGTAGCACCAGACGGACCTCATTCAGAACTCGAATTGTCAAGATGGGGTACTGTTGAAGTAGATTCGCTTACGATGCAGACAAGCATGGAAGACGTATTCGCAGGTGGTGACCTAGTTACTGGGCCAGGTCTCGCAGTAGAGGCTGTTGGTGCAGGGCACGAGGCAGCCAAATCGATAGATCTATTCCTTAGAGGTCTTGATCTCCAAGGAACCCGTGCAAAGAAACAGCCAAGGGCTCCTACACCAGAACTTGACATAGCAGATCTACCAGGTGGTTCACGTGCAAAGATGAAGACCTTACCTGCCAAGTCAAGAGCCAGCAATTTCGAAGAAGTTGAGCTTGGTTTTAGTGAGAAGATTGCAGTTAAGGAATCTGAACGTTGTTTGGGTTGTGCAATCTGTTGTGAATGCAAATTGTGCGTTGATGTTTGTGACAAGGATGCTATCGATCATGATATGGTAGAAGAAGAAGTTGAGATTACGGTCGGGGCTATTATCGCAGCTACCGGATTTCAAGAAATAAGTATGGAAGAGCTACCAGAATACGGTGGTGGCAAATTCAAGAGAGTTATTACTGGGGGTCAATTTGGACGGTTGCTGAGCCTAGTTGGTCCCACCGCAGGAAAGGTTCTAGTTCCTCCAGAATACTCTGAAACTCCGAAACGAATAGCATACATCAACTGTGCAGGGTCTCGTGATGAGAAATGTAGACCTTGGTGTTGCAACTTCGGATGCATGTACACACTTCGTCATGTTGAAATGACACATCGAGAATATGGAGACTCAATTGACCAATGGGTAATATTCCACGAGCTTAGAGCCGCAGGAAAAGAGTATGAGCAGTTCTATGGTCGAGTTAGACAACACGGCACCAATTTTGTACGAGGCTTTCCAAGTGACTTCACTGAAGAGAAAGATGGTACAATCAGTTTCACTCTGTTCGACCAAGGAAGCGGTCAGCTACTTCGTTTGAATTTTGATCTTGTAGTTCTGACAATGGCAGTTGATCCAGCAGAAGGAGCAGCAGAACTAGCGCACAAGCTCGGAGTAGACCGAAGCGAAGGCGGCTTCATGAAAGAACTTCATCCAAAACTTGAACCTGTGAATACTAAATCTCGAGGAGTGTTCATTGCAGGAGCTTGCCAGAGTCCAAAGGATATCCCTGCTTGTGTTTCTGATGGGAAAGCGGCTGCGAGTGCAGCAGCATCGCATGTACTCAAGGGGCAAGTTCGAGTTCAGATGGATAAAGCAATCATAGATGATGACCTGTGTATTGGATGCGGCCTCTGCGAGCAGGTGTGCCCATTTGATGCCATCACTCTAGAAGACCGTGAAGACGGACCACAACTTTCGGTGGTCAACTCATTGCTGTGCACAGGGTGTGGCAAATGTCAGGTGGTTTGTCCTACAGGAGCCGCAAAGCGCATGCATTATACAACTGAACAGATTGAAGCAGAGGTGCTTGGTTTGCTTGCAGCGCATAGAAAACAAGAGGCTTCTCCATAGGAACTCACTTGATGAACTGATAGGTGAACAAATAGGGAAAAACTCCGACTAGGATATTAACATCCAAAGGATGAAAATATAATCAAGAGTACTTGTAGTCTACTGCTCCAGCGTCCTATGCTTGTATATGAGAACCACAATTATTATGATGATAGTTGCGGATCCAATTATTATCACTAATGAGAATAATTCAATCATTTCAGAATACTCAGTCGGCAATGTCGAAGTGGTTGTTGAACCCGTAGTAGTTGTAGAAGTAGTGCCTTCTTCAGCTACAGTGACCCATACTGTATCAGTATCATAAAATTGGAAACTTCCAGTTACCTTGATTGTAAAGTTGTAAGTACCTACTAACAGATGGTCGATATTGAGAAGATGATTCTCACCAATCCAATCAGTCTGAATTATGAGAGTGCCATTTTGATAAATCTGAACATAAACAGGAGCTCCGCTTAATAGAGTCCAATTAATAGAATTCCCAGTATCGCCTACAACATACCAGACATCAAGAGGGCTGCTTATGAGGATAGGATCTAGTTCAAGCAACAATAGCGGAAAATGGTCAATTCCTAATCCGGTACCAGGAATGTAATAGAATCCACTACCTGAATAGTCACTCCAGTAATTTCCAAGAGTTCCATTATCCCAATAATTGTTAGAACTGTCATCTACTCCATTATAACCTAAATTATTACTAAAAATATTATGTAAAAAGAGAGTTGACGAGATTTCATATTATTTATTTATAATAAGCTTTTTAACAACAAATTTATCATTTAATAGA
>JABCSP010000355.1 GCA_018238825.1 Candidatus Thorarchaeota archaeon
CCAATCAAATTCTTCCTCAATTGTGAATTCGATTGAAGTACTATTATCATGGATAGCTGAAATATTAATTTGAACTGATTGGAAGTGAAGTATGTTCTCATTCGCTACTATTGGGATTAATTGATTATTTGTTTGATATCGAAGATTTGATGTTGTAATATTAATAGTATAGAAACCCGGGGGAGTTTGAAACGGGATCATGGTTGTATAGAAACCGTTTCCAAGGTTTGTCATTATTCCATTATTAAAACCTGTATCCCACAAGACTGTGCTATCAGTGATTCCGCTAAAATCTGCTGCTTCATGTCTAACTGTTATGTTCACATTTTCAAAGTGTGCACCATCTGGAGATTGACATTGAATTGAACTGGGAGCCGAGATAGTAGTTAGATTAGAAGCGGTAGGGATAATTGTTAACGGTAGGGATTTAGAGAATCCAAGAAAATCTTCATTTCCAATCCCTGATACTATGAGATTATAGTCACCGGGCAATCCCATCGAACTGTTCCAGTCAAAACTAAAAGAACCATCAAGATTTGTAGTTGTATTAATATCAAGTATTGTTTCAGAGCTAGGATTATCAATTTGAACATTGATGGGTTCATTGGTATACTTCACATTATTATCATAAATTGATACAACCTGCGAAATCAATGTCATATTATTATCAGATTGAACTATCAGAGGAGTAACTGGAACTACTGTGAGATGACCTCTTGTAATGGTGATTGTGATATTTTCGTAATCACCTTGAGAAACTGTGTCGAATATTTCTACATTGAATAGAATATGTGCAACAGTTCCATTTTCACCGGGATTGGTATCCTCGGGCAGGATAGTATATGATGAGTTCAGCATCCGCGGATTTGGTGAAGCAGATATGAAATACTCGTCTGCAAATGCGGGACCAAGATCAGTGACTGTTGCAAAGGAAACGTAACACCAACCCTCTGGACTGAAATCAGCTATTAATCTTGCGACCATTTCAATTGTTTCACCAACTTCGTATACCATCTTATCAGTTTCAAAATACTGAAAATCAAAATAGAATGCTGTCGCAGATAGTGTCAAACCTAGAATGATTATTACTGATAATGAGATTACTGCTAATTTCTTTTGTTTCACAGTCAAACACCAAAAAGGAGTCTTATTCATGCCTAAAAAAGAGCACATGAAAAGAGCGACAGGTTTAATTCGACACTCAACCAGCCTCATCCCTGATACAATGGAGTGATATTTCCATGGTAATACGACTCAAAGATACTGTGATTGAATCTGTTGATGATACTGAAACTAGAAGACTGAAATTAATTAAGATGGCATCAAAAACTGATGGGGCAACAATCACGCTTGAACTACCTGAAGCACTCTCTGGGACTTTAGGTTTGGGAGAAACAGTGAATGTCGTAATTGACTCCAAAGAGATTGTTAAAGGTCAAGATTCCAGACTATATGTAGAAGGCAGTGTTTTCAAGAAGTCAGATTCAGATGGTTTAGAAATTATCGGATCAATTGGAGGTTTACGTTTAGTGCTTACGATAGCAAAAGCAACTCCAAGTCAGATAAAGACGTTTGATTCTGAGAAATTCTATATGGCTATTAAATAAAATAGCCATTTAATCACTAATTTGGTGAATACTTTCGGTTACCTCTTTCTGACCATGCTGTTTGAGTCCTAGTGATGTAGGATATTGTCCATTCTATAGAACTTTCAGCCGGTGTAAATGGATGAAAAATGCCTGAAACTCAGTTAGGAGAGAAGGTGTTCTTTCTTATTGGGTGTGGTCTTTGACTGATGAAGTATGTAAAACTCATTCAATATCTTCGCAATCCTGTCCGGACTGTCAAGGTTTTCTGGTTACTAGTCGCGGACATGTAGTATGTGCCGAATGTGGCTTGGTTATCTCTAGAGAATTTGTATTACCAACATATCAAATGGGAGAACGTAAACGAAGTAATACACCAGACGCGACTATGTATGTATCCTTGGGAAACAGGATGCATATTATAGATGGTCTAGGGAGCTATATTGGATTCCATAAGGATAGATATTTTCAAGATGCAAATGGTCAAGCTCTATCCGGAAGAACCCAGAAAAAATTCAAGCGTCTCAAAACTGTTTACAGTACTAGGATTAGAATTGGAAAGAATGAAGCTAAATATCGAGCTCTCAGAACACTTAATCATGTATCAAAACTATTGATGCTAAATGAACAGGTAAGAGATCGTACTGCATATCTCTACAAGAAGGTTATTTCAGAATCTGTAGGGAAAGTTAGTAATAATATTCTACTGATAGCAGTATGTCTTCTAATGGCTGTAAGAGAGTTCAAGAATGAAGCTCCAATAACACTTGATGAAATTGCTAATGTATTTGAAAAGTGTGGTCACCGGGTCAATGTTAGAGCTATTGTGAGAGAAGCTCTTAGACTTAAGTCATTAACAGGTTACGCACCAGAAATTCGTAGACCAAAGGACTATGTTCCAAGAGTGGTTTCTATGTTGATGAATAATGGTCGAGTATTGAGTAAAGTCAAATCTAGAGGATGGGATCCTAAATCTTATGAGAACGAGCTTCGAGAGAAGATTCTCATAGTCCTAGGAATGATTCCATCTTCAAAACGTGGTGGTCGTAATCCATTCATTTTCACGGTTTCTGCAGCTTATGCTAGTGATCGTTTGATTGCATCTCAATTTGCAAAGCGTCCTGTCCTTACTCAAAAACTAACATCAACTGCAACCGAAGTTGCCGAATATAGTATTCGTGATCATTTTGGTATGATGAAGCGAATTATAGAAGAAAATGGCGATGTTGTTGTTGCACAGTGACCTTTGACTTCGTGGTAGTGCCATATTAAGGATAGAGGCGATTATAATTGGGGTCATTGACAAATGAAACACTATGTCAGAATTGTACAATGTTCTTCTAACCGATGTGGTAGTTGCCCAAAACAATCAAAATTGGAATGCCAAGAGCTTGTATCTGGAAATCAGAATGAGAAAGAATCAACCATTCTTATGGAAAAAAGTCGAGGACTAGTCCATATTAGATTTTCAGGAAACCCAATAATAACAGAACCCCCTTGGTCTACAGAA
>JABCSP010000003.1 GCA_018238825.1 Candidatus Thorarchaeota archaeon
GGCCAAAGATAGTCAATGATCCAGCAGTGGAGGAGTACAGACATGCATTAGAAAAGGCAAGGGAGAAGGGAAAATACCTTCTCTCGGAGAGTGATGAACAACTAATATTTGACAAAGATCTCTATGGTATTGATAGTTGGTCCACGCTACACGAAAGACTGAGGAGTACGCAGAAGTACAAAGTTGTAATTAATGGTGAAGAGAAAGAGATGGTGTTCGCAGAACTTCAGACCATTGCAGAGAGCAATCCTGACAGAGAAACCCGTAGAACTGCTGCGGAGGCCTACTATAAAGGCGTCGTGAAGGATAGACTTGCATATTCTACTGCTTTAAGATGTGTGTTCGGAGATCATTTGAATCAGGTGAAGCTAAGAAAGTATCCAAGTGTCTTGACTCAAAGCCTTTTACTCAATGATATTTCAAAAACTACACTTGATGCACTAATCACCTGCATGAAGAAAAACACTCACCTCATCAGAAGATTTCTCAAACTTAGAGCGAAGACAATGGGTTTCACAAAGCTAACTGGATGTGATATCAGTCCAATAAGAGCTGCTCCAATTACTGAAACTCAGAGCAATATCCCTTGGTCAGAGGCAAAGAAATTGGTCGTAGATTCGTACACCGAGTTTGACAAAGAGGCTGGTGAATTCGTCGCTAGTCTTTTTGAACTTAATAGAATTGATGCAGGTGTCCGGTCTGGAAAGTCTGCATCAGGCTTCTGTACGTATGTTCCTGCACTTCGTACATCATATATCATGATGGGTTACGGGGGTTCTCTATCAGACATTTCAACATTAGCACATGAAAGCGGGCATGGCCTTCATGCATATTATACATCTGAGAAACACAAATCGGTTAACTTCTCCCCTGGTCCTTGCCTCGCAGAAACAGGGAGTATCTTTGGAGAGATGTTACTGGTCGATAAGCTACTCAATCAGAGTAAAGATGACGAAACAAAACTGGCAGTCTTGGACAAAGTGTTTTGCGGCCTATACCTCATGGTGTTCTACATGCTTAACGACTACCTCTTTGAGCACAGTGTATTTACTGCAATGGAGAACAACGAGGCAATAGATGCGGAGAAGCTTGACACATTATGGATGGCTGCACGAACTGAGGTCTTTGGTGATAGTGTCGAGTGGTTACCGGGGATGGAACAGTGGTGGGTGGTACCAGTACATCACTTCTTTCCGCGATTCAGATTCTACAACTATCCCTACTCTTATGCACAGCTCTTAGTCTTCGTATTGTATCGTCTTTACAAGCAAGAAGGTTCTTCATTTGTCCCGAAAATGAAACGTATCCTCTCAGCTGGTGGATCAGAATCACCAAAAACACTTCTAGCAGAAATTGGGTTAGATGTGACAGATCCAAAGTTCTGGGAGCTTGGATTCGAACAAGCAGAATCGTACCTTGATGAGTATGAACGTATTGTGAACAAATAATCCAATTGATCTTAATAACAAGTAGAAAGGAAAAGATGGCGCTCAGGGAGAGAATTTCAGACCTCATGGAAATCATGAAGTCATTTGAACTCTCGCGTGTAAAACACACTGGATATTTGCAGGACTGCGTATAGCTGCCTATAGCAATCCAGCTCCATACCAGGCTTGGATACCTGAGCTTGCGAACCTGCGGACCGTATTTTTCTCTTAAACATTGTTGTAGGTTAGCAATAAGAAGGTGCGACGCCTCTACCTCTCATCTTAGAGATATTCCCATCAAGTTCTGCTATTAGATGGGAATACATTATTTATTCATAACACTGAACTAGACTATTCCGTAATCCTTAATTCCTCAAGTTGAAGGGATTAACATGTGACGGGTAGGGTTGGGTCGTTTGCGGCGACCTATAACCGGAATGCAATAGCCGGAACCAGTAACAATCACCGAGATTGAACCGAGGACTTTGTAGGTCCATCACATGACGTTGACGAGCGGTCTCTGAAGTCTGCGTTGGCCGTACTAGCATTCGTAGGTTTGCTGTTATCGGCTTAGATATTCGAACCGGGCCAGACCCGGGAGGGAGCAGTCCTAAGGATAATTCGTGGAGCCTCTGAGGTTGCCGCTTTGAGAATTGGGATGGGCTAGCCTATGAATAATCGACAATCGAAGTGAAAGGGCCGTCACACCTTTTCCATTTCACTGGCATAATTGTTGATGCTGCCAGTTTACACAAAGGAACCAGCTGCACGCTTAATGATAGTGAGTTCATCTAAGACTTCTTTCTCTGGAGGAGAGAGTTCATCGAGGAATTTCTTTCTGATAGCAAGAATCTGTTTGTCAGGAACATCTGTATACAGAATCTCGTCATCTTTGACCTGTCGTCCAATAGTAGGTCCCCGTATCGATACTGCAACTTCCATTCCATCTGTAGCTTCATCTATTGTCACACTACGGTCCTGAATCTGAAGAATAGTACCAACTCTCTTTCCATCCTCATTGATTAAACTAGTTCTTGGCCTTATTACTCCCTGAACCTTCACACCCACAACTGCTGGATTCTTATGTCTAAACACATACTCTGGAATGAGTACGATTTTTCCTGGTCTAATAATTGAACTTAATGACTCGGCTTTTGCCTGCTCTCTCTTTACAATTAACCAAGCATAGTAATCATCGTATAATCTATAGATGACTTCATTCAAGAACACCTCTACACCTAATTCCGCAGCAAGATCTTCTATCTCTGTAGCAATCTTCACATTGAACCCTAGAACTACTGCATTAAGTGGATCTCCATCACCAGAAGCCTGCGCCTCAACGATATCACGCTTTACAACTGGACCAACATCTGCAAATCTTACTGAAACATCCCGTTCCTGTAAGAATTGTGTTACGGCTTCTAGAGACCCTAATGTATCGGTCTTTACAACGATTCCAGATTTATCAGTCTGAATTCTGATTGAACTAAGCTCATCTCTGACCTTTTGTTTAATCTCTTCGAGTTTTTCAGGATCCTCCACCGCATAAACAGGTGCACCTGCCACAACTCCTTCAATATCTGGGGCTACTATTTTGACACCTGCTGCAGCATGTACAATATCAACATGTGTGAATTTCTCTTTGGGATCACGAATCTCATCAAGAGGCTTTGGTAGAAGTAACGCTCTAATTTTGGCCTCAATTACTCCATCGAGTCCACCCACAACAATAGTGTCAGTCTTCTTCAATATTCCATCATAGATGATAGTATCAAGAGTAAGCCCAAGGCCTGTTTCTTCTCTTACTTCAAGAACAGCACCTATCGCTGGTCCTGTGGAAACAGTTAGTCTATCCTTCATGTATTGTTGTGTAAGGCCTGATAGTACCATCAAAAGCTCTGGGATTCCAGTACCAGTCTTAGCGCTTGTTGGTACGATAGCCACAGTTTTTTGAAAATCTTCAACACGATCAAACCGTTCTGACTGGATATCATTTGCAGAGAGTGCTCCCACAATTTCGTAAATTCTTCTATCAACTTCAGATTGGGTTGATATTCCCTGAGCCTTAATAGCTTCAAAGAGCGACATTCCCTCTTTATGTCTCCAACCTGGTACTTTGTCAAGCTTGTTTGCAGCAATGAGAAATGGAGTCTTACCGGAACGGAGTATCTTTAGAGACTCATAAGACTGAGTCAGAGGTCCTTCATTGATATCAACCACGAGAATGGCGATGTCTGCTATAGCACCTCCACGTCTTCTTAGATTGAGATACGCTTCATGTCCAGGTGTATCAATGAAAAGAAGTCCGTCTATAGTCAATTCAGTATTGATAGTTTTGAGAAGGTCTCCACAGATTGATAGAATTGTTTCAGTGGGAAAGAAAGATGCACCGATATGCTGTGTAATTCCAGCTGCTTCTCTATCTTGAACCCCGGTTCCTCGCATCTTGTCAAGAAGAGAAGTTTTTCCATGATCGATATGGCCAAGTACAGTAACAATCGGCGAACGCAGTTTACCAGCTTCAGTCAAGATTGACACCCCACAAGGAATTTACTGTGGTCTTCTTGAAACAGTTATGAAAGTGTCGTTTTAACCCTCTCTACTATTCTCACGCTTTATTGCTGAATGAAATGGATTATATCCTTCATTTTCACCGCGAGATGCGTGGATACGGTCAATACGTATCATAACTATAGGTGATTTAATTTGGAACGTTCATTTGTAATTATCAAACCTGATGGTACCGCACGCCGTCGAGTAAGTGCACTAGTTCTCAAGGCTCTCTTAGACAGAGGTTACAGACTTGTTGCATTTCAAGAGATGAAAGTGCCTGAGTCTTTAGCCAAGTTGCACTATGCAGTCCACAAAGAAAAACCCTTTTTCCCATGGTTAGTAGATTTCATATCCTCAGCTCCAGTTCTTACCATGATATTCGAGGCTGACGATGTAATTCAGGGTGTTCGTGATGCTCTTGGCGCAACATTTGTGCAGAAGGCATCCCCCGAATCCCTCAGAGGTAAATATGGTATCTGGGCAGGAATTAATATTGCACATGCATCAGATGCTCCCGAAACAGCAGCAGATGAGATGAAATTGTGGACTACAGAGAGCGGTCTCAAGGAATCATCAGATGCTGAGGAGCTTGCACACACTTACATTCAGAAACATGTCAATGGCGATGCTGATTATACAATGGACCTACGGAATGTTGTGAAAGATGCCATTGAAAATCGTGATACTTCCAACGATGTCCTTAATTCACTGAAAGAACTCTTTGCAAAAGATGCTGTTGGTATTGAGAAGGAAGATACAGACACTTTAGCAAAAGTCGTCTTTGATTTTGTAAAAGAAGAAGCAGAAAAAACAGAGTAGAAAACCAAGGTGGCATTAGCCACCATTGGCTTCTTTTTCAAAATAGAATAATTAGTTTAGCGTGCAGCCTTACCGCCTTTCTGATATTCTGTGGTCCATTTTGTATCTCTAGGCTTCATGCGACGTTTCATTCTATTGACTTTACACTTGTTAGAACAGAACCAGAAAACTGCGCCGTCTTTTGTTTGAACGAAAGCAGATCCAGTTCCGGGCTCAATATCCTTTCCACAGAACGAACATTTCATTGTTCCAACCATATTAACGCCTCCTCATTTTACGGGCTTCCCTTTCGGTTTCCCTTAGAATGAGAATATCTCCTTCTCGTACAGGTCCCTTAACGTTTCGAGTCAGGACTCGTCCTCTGTCCCTGCCATCTAATATTTTAACACGAACCTGAGTGATTTCACCGGTCACGCCAGTTCTTCCTAAGAGCTGGATTATTTCAGCAGGAATTGCTGGAGTTGATTCATCATCTTTACTCATCGAAAGCCATCACCTGAATCTTACTTTCGGAGACCGTTGATCTTCTCGACAAGGTCGTCAACAAGACTCTTTGCCTTGCCATCCACAATTATTGCGACAGCGGCAGTGGGTCTTTCAATTCCAACAGCTTTACCAAGATCTCCCTTATTCTGTACGAATATATAGGGAATCTTCTTGTCATCGCAAAGACCTGGAAGGTACATGATTATCTCTGGGGGTTCAACATCCTCAGCAACAATCACTAAACGGGCTACTCCACGCTCAATACTCTTGGTCGCTTCGTTAATCCCCTTCTTTATTCTACCAGTATCTTTGGCTATTTCTAGAGCCTCAAGGGCCTTCTTCTGAAGTTCCTCAGTGGGCTCCCATTCAACAAAACTTGGTTTAGGCATTACCATTTACCTCAGTTTATTTCTTCATCGGTATTTTGCCCATTCCTTCTGGAACAGACTCTTCTGCGTCGTCTGACCTGTTTCTTTTAAAACTGTCGAACTAGCATGAGAAATTAGAACTACCAGACATTAATAGCCCAAGTTTCGTAATGCATTTGCGAGATTTGCATCATCCACATCTAAATGTTCCAAAACAGAGTATCGGTTTCTCTTCTTCATGATTTTTAGTGCATGATGAATATCTTCTACAAATGCTGCCAAATTGGTATTGATTGCATCAAAGGTTGTAGGCATATGATGGTTAGACATGAATTCCTGAATCACCTCAGGTTTATACTTGGCATAACCAGCTTCCTGTAGATAGTAAAGACAGATTGGTGTGGCAAATGCGACCTGCAGTCCATGTAGATCTGAGTCAATTCTGTCCATAGCATGTGAGATTGCATGCTCTGTACCCGAACAAGGTCGAGAACTACCGAAAATACTCATTGCTCTTCCTGCATCAATTTCAGCTCTGATTAAAGTTTCAAACCCATCATCCTTCAGTACAGATGTCAGAGCATTATCAACGATGCCATAGACCTGTTCATCAAAAGGTTCATCCTTCACTTCATGGGCCAATTTCCATTCTGCCAAGCTGGATGTTTTACAGATAATATCGCCAAGGCCTGCTAGTTTGAGTTTAGGAGGTGCTTTTGAGATGATAGATGTATCCGCAATGACTGCCATCGGTGCCTTACATTTAATCGAATACTTGTATCCATCATGACTGACAGAGGCAACCTCGCTCGCAATTCCATCATGGGAAGCTGCTGTAGGTACTGATATCCAGTCAAGATTCGTATCTCTTGCAATGAGTTTCGCAATATCCAAGCTTGCTCCTCCTCCAAACCCTATCACAATATCAATTCCCTCAAGTGATAGAGCCGAATTCTTTGGATATGCTGATGCCATTATCCATTTACAGGGTACTTCAATTATTTCTTCCAAAGTATTCGAATACTGGGCATGAATCACTTCATCAGTCACACACAATGGACACGAGTAATCTTTCAATATAGTCCTGAGTTCCTCTAGGGCTCCTTCTGCAATTACAACCGTTGTTGGCCCTGTGCAGGACATATTATTAGCTCCTTTTCTCTCGAAACTCAAGCTCTTGAAAAGAGCTTCTATCGCGCCAAATCGTTATCTATTGCAGTATTCTTAAGTACTGGCACATTGGGGCGTCAGTTCAGAAGGCTCTTACATCAGAGGTTCACTCACCTCATCGAATAAGATTCAGGTAATACTCTAACCTATACGTCTACCACACAAGTTCATCACGGAGACAACTCTCATGACTGAATATGTCAAGGTTGCCCTAATGGGATCTGGTTACGCAGGTAAATCGACTCTAATCAAGCTTCTCACCGATGGAGTGCAGAAATTAGAGACTAACTACAAGCCAACACCAGGAATGAGCTGTGGGACAATCACAATTGATGCCAGTACAAAGGTTTCACTTGTCGAGATGGGTGGACAGGCACATTTTGAATTTCTCTGGCCTGATTTTATGAGGGGCAGTACAATGGTTGTTGTGGTCACTGAGAGTAATCCAAAGGCTGTTCTTAAGACTCGCCAACTCCTTGAGAAGTACAAGGACAATCTACACGGATCTAAAATAATCGCAATTGCAAACAAACAAGACTTACCAGGTTCAATGCGCCCAGAGTCAGTACAGGATCTACTGGGTGTTCCGACTTATGGAATGGTTGCAATTAATCCTAAAGAACGTCTGAACGGCTACAAACTCATTGTTAACGGTCTGCGAAACCAAATTGCTGCATAATCTAGGTAACAGCACTAGTTCATTGTATTAGAGGTGTTTCTAGCTTCATCCTTAGGACAATGCTTTTATGCAGAGAAAAAACAAACCAACTTACCCAAGGCATGGGCGAAAGAGCCCTCTGGTCGGTTTAGACCATATGGCGAGTCCATCCTGGAAGAACATGTCTTTTGGGTAAACCTCCGCGGTCAGGTGAGTCAATGGAAATCACAATCATTCGCAAGCAAGAAAACATCATTCACTTCTTAGCTGAAGGATTAGATGTTGCCTTTGCCAACGCGCTTAGGAGAACCATGCTTACTAGATTGCCGGCGATGGCAATAGATGAAGTACTAGTCCTTGAGAATACTAGTGTCATGTACGATGAGATGTTAGCTCATAGAATGGGACTTTTACCTCTAGTAACAGATTTGGAGAGTTACAATCTCCCAGAGGAGTGTGACTGTGAAGGAAAAGGTTGTAGCCTTTGCCAATGTACACTCACACTGGAGAAACAAGCCGGTGATGAAGAAGAAATAGTCTATTCTCGCGACCTATCGTCACAAGACCCGAAAATTATTCCTGCATTAGGTGAGATTCCCCTGGTGAAACTTGCCCCTAATCAACGTCTAATTATTGAAGCATATGCTCGTCTTGGAAAGGGTGTAGAAAACGCAAAGTTCCAACCAGTTTCAACAGTATCATACAAGTATGTGCCGATTATCGAAGTGAATAAAGACAAGTGCAATCAATGTGGGGATTGTGTCAAAGTATGCCCGAAGAATATCCTTCTCGTTGAGGGTGATACAATTGCGACACAAAATACTCTGGACTGCAGTTTCTGTGAGGCATGCGTTGAAGTCTGTGAACCCGGAGCAATCACAATAGATTCTAAGAAGAACAGTTTTCTGTTCAAGGTTGAATCCACAGGAGCCTTGTCTCCTGAAGAAATTGTTGAAAAATCAGCCGAGATTCTCAAAGAGAGAATAAGATTGGCATTAGATTACGCAAATTCAATATGAGGTGTGCCAGCATGGAGAGATCTATTAGATCCGGACCAACGGACCCAAATACACGCGCGCTGATTAATGCGCTCAGAAAAACATCTTCAAAACATGATGTTAGAATATGGAAACGAGTTGCTGAGCTTGTAGGCCGGCCCACTCGGAAGCGTCCTACTGTTAATGTAGGAAAGATTGAACGATATACTAACGCAGGCGATATAGTTGTAGTACCTGGAAAAGTTCTAGGTTCTGGAAACATGTCGCATAAGGTAACAGTTGCAGCACTAAATGCATCTTCTACCGCAAGATCTGCGATAGTTGGAGCAGGTGGCTCACTAATCTCAATTGATGAGCTATTGAAGCAGATTCCGAAAGGGAGCGGTATTACGATTATTGTGTAGGTGATTCATATGAGTACAGACACGATCAAAGTTTACGATGCCGAGCAAATGGTTGTTGGCCGACTCGGTTCCAAAGTTGCAAAGGCAGCGATATTGGGTGATAATATCGTCATAATAAATGCGGAAAAGGCCATTATCACTGGTGATCCAAGAACACTAATTGCAGCATGGAAAGAGAAATTCAATATTCGCACCTCTTACAAACCATGGAGAGGTCCATTCCATCACCGTCGACCGGATAAAATGGTACGAAGGATGATTAGAGGAATGCTTCCATGGCCAACCCCACGAGGTAAGGCTGCATACAAGCGTATCAAGGTGTACATTGGAACTCCTGAGCAATACGCAGATTCTGAAAAGATAGTATTGGAGAAATCACGCTACAGAAGCATGACACAGAAGCATATCAAGGTGCTAGAACTTAGTCAAGAACTAGGTTGGACACATCCGGAGGTTGCATGAAATGAAAGTAGTAGTCAGTACAGGTAAGAGAAAAACCAGTCTTGCTAAAGCAACAGTTAGGGACGGTACCGGTCGAATTAGAATCAATGGACGACCTCTGGAAATTCATCAACCAGAGCTTGCACGAATGAGAATCATTGAACCTTTGATACTCTTTGGTGATGGCTGGAAACGCTATGACATCAAAGTGAGGGTTAAAGGAGGCGGTTTTATGAGTCAAGCTGATGCAATCCGAATGGCGATAGCAACAGGCTTGATTCGAATGAGCCAAGATTTTGAGGCTCGTTCAAAGATGATTGAACACGATAGAACGATGCTCGTCGGTGATCCCAGACGAACTGAACCAAAGAAGTTCGGTGGCCCTTCAGCGCGTTCAAGATACCAGAAATCATACAGGTGATGGGAAAGAAATGATTATTCCAGTAAGATGTTTCACTTGTGGCAAAGTAGTAGCGGACAAATACGACCAATTCAAGCGTGAGGTCAGACAAGGAGAAGACCCAGCCACAGTTTTGGATAACCTTGGATTGAACAGATATTGTTGTCGAAGAATGCTACTCGCACACATTGACATTATTGACAGCTTCATGGCATTTGCCACAATACCCCCAACGGAGGGAACTTAGAATATGAGTGATTCAATTAACGATTCCGAAGATATGCTCGTGGACATGGATAAGTTCCTCGCGGCCGGAGTCCACATCGGAACCCAAGTAAAAACGCAGGATATGGAACCCTTTGTCTACAGACAACGCCCAATCGGTCTATACGTGCTTGACGTTCGTAAGACTGATGAGAGGGTAAGAGTAGCTGGAAAGTTCTTGGCTCGATTTGATCCTTCCAAGATTGTAGTGGTATCTGGTCGTGTCTATGGTAAAAGACCAGTTGAAACCTTTTCCTACTACATTGGAGCTAGTGCTTTCACAGAGAGATTTGTTCCTGGTACCCTAACCAATCCAAACATTGCAGGACCACGAACTTACATTGAGCCAGATGTAGTGGTACTCACTGACCCCCGTACGGATCAGCAGGCGCTCAATGAGGCTGCAAGAATTGGAGTACCTGTAGTTGCATTATGTGATACTGATAACGTAACAACAAACATTGATCTTGTTATTCCTACGAACAACCGTGGTCGGAAATCACTTGCATTAGTATACTATCTTCTAACTACTCAGGTTCTGAAAGAGAGAGGCGATATGCCTGAAGATGGCGAGCCCGTATACACACCAGATGACTTTGAACCACAAGTACAGAGGTTCTGATAGTTCATCCTTCAATTAGAGTAACGACGCCATTATCGGCGTCAACCTCTATCTTTTGTCCGTTCTGAATTTTTCCAATATCAATCTGGTCTACTGCAGGTATCTCTGAAATGATACAACCCACTGCAACAACTGGGTCCATTACTTTGTTGACAATTGCAAGAGGCCCTTTTTCTGCCTTCTTTAATGCATACAAGACATACGATCCTACAGTAGAACCTTTTCCACTAGGAAAGACTAGGATTTTTCCTGATACAGACTTTCCCTCTAGATGATGTCCCTTTTCTACTATCTCACCAGTTTCAGGGTCACAACCACCGTAGAATGATATGTCATCTCCAGTAACTAGAGCTTCGCCAATTACTTTCCCCTTGAAGATTTTCCTTCCTTGCATTATGATATTGCCTCCTTGATACACTGTTCAATGGTCCGTATCTCTGTCTTGAATTTGTTCTTTCCACGTGCATAGAAACAGGCTTTTGCTGAGTCCGTCATTAGTCCGGTAAATTTGCCTTTCAAAGGTGCCACCGCACAACATGCATCCGCAACCAGAAAGGCACCTGCATTCTCAATTTTATCATAATATCCCATCTTGACTGCTAGATCTTTGGTAGGTTTTGCTGTTGTTATCCAAACGGTTTTTCCATTTGCAACTTTCTTTCCATCAAGCATTCTTGCTATTTCTGCAATCTCCTTTATACTAGCATGCGGACAACCTACGCTGATGAAATCAATTTTAGCCCCTTCATCATCGAGCTCTACCCGAGCTGCGCGTAAATCATCATCAGTCACAACTTCAGTCTTATCAGGGATAGGGGTTCTGTTTGGTGTAATTCCTTCCATATGGAATATTGCCACACCGCCATAAGTAGCAACTGACGCACAGAATGATTTGAGTTCTTCAATACTTGCTTTTTCCACTCCAGTGATGTATGGAATGGTCTTACCAGTTCTGGTACCAATGACCTGTCCAAGAAGCCCAAAGTCATCTGTATCCTTCAACTCTGCTTGGACATCATACTTGACCTGAGCTACCCTATTTTCTTCGAGATGAAAGCCATACTCTGCAGTTTTTCCTGTAAGTGCGGTTGCCAACGCACTAGGACCACCTTCTCTATTTGTTAATGCACCAATCACTGAGTTTGCAAAACATACTGCAGATGATTCAGCCCACGCAATGTGCTCTCCATAGTGTGGTAAATTACCGATGAGATATGGTGTACAAGTACAGGTTGTAATCACTCCCATTCTCTCAAAAGCCTCAACCACACGTTCTTGGTTCATTGCAAAATCTTCACTTATTCCATGTTTTTTCCACTCTAGCATATCCATTCCTGCGGGGTTGAGGGTGGTCAGAACTCGAACACGTCCATCTTCTGCTATCTCAGAGAGATACTCTAGACCTGCCTCTCCTAGATTGTGATACGAAACACCAGCAATCTGTACACTGGCCACTGGAATCAGTCTTTTTGCACCATAGATTTCGCCTAAGGTAGTGATGATTTCCATGGCTTTCCGAGTTGCTTTTCCATGCTTACCTTCAAGCATCTCTTTCTCTTCTGGGGTTAGAATGAGACTCATTTCACTCACCTAGATACTTTTTCAAATCGACTTCTGGGAACTTTGCTTTGTCGAAACTCTTACCCTTGGTATCCATTGTTTTAGTGCAATCAAAACCACACTTAGTAGTCATTTTTGTACCAGGTTCTGCACTGGGATCTAACGAGCTACCAGGTTCCTGATCCTTGATTAAAAGATCAACATCGGCCTGAAATCGTGTGGCCATTGCCCATTCTCGCTCTTCATCAGAGTAGATGTCGATATCATCGTCATATACCCAGATGTGTTTAGCACTTTTATGACCTGAAAAAGCTCCTTCAAGGGCTTGGATTCCATCATCTTCATTCTTTTTCCTAATTTTTATTGCTACATGAAGCCAACTGGCTCCACCAGGTGTGATATTGACATCTAAGACATCAATACCTTTTTCCTTGACTTTCCTGAAAACAGTTGGTTCTCTCGGCATCCCCATCAGAATCTTATGCTCATCTCTTCCTGGTAAGAGTCCCTGCCATATTGCAGTCTTTCTGTGGGTGATTTTCTTCACTTCGAAGATTGGCTCTTGACGAATCACATCAACGGTTTCCGTTAAGTCAATGAATGGTCCTTCATCATGCTTTTCCTCCAGAATAATTTTTCCTTCTAGAATAAATTCGGAATCTGCTGGAATCATCAAATCAACAGTTTTAGCTCGTGTAACAGAAATCTTTCGAAGAGCATTTGCTATCTCTAATTCATTTATTCCAGTTTCTACCGATGTTGCAGCAGCAATCAATACTTCTGGAGTGTTTCCAATACAGAACGCAACATCAACTTCTCCATTTCGTTCCAAGAATTTATGGAAATCTCTCCCTCTGACAACTCTTACTACCATCTTGTTTTTACTTATCTGCATGGCTCTGTGAAAATCAAGATTTTGACCAAATTCTGAATCTGCTGCTACTACAACACCAGAGGAGATGTAGGGTCCACCATCGACCTTATTGTGTATTAGAATTGGTAACTTGTCAAGATCTACTTGGTTTTCAACCACTTCTTGACATGGGGCTTCGTCAGTCTGATTAGGATTACTTCGTTTTTCTATTGCTCTTGTAAGAGTTGGGATTATTTCTTCTGTGGTTATCCCAAAATAGTCCGCAATCTGCTTCTTATTGCAGAATAAGTTACCTGCAACTCGAAATGCACTTTCCTTAACATTCTCAAACAATGCGGGCTGTGGTTCGAGACTCTTCAATACACCAGCAATCTCAAGATTCTTTGAGATTCTCTCAGTGATAGTAGTAATTTTTCCATTCTGTTGTAGATTTTTGATGTATTCTTCAAGTATCATGATACTCACCTCAAAGTCCGAATGATGTCAGCCATACTCCAGCAGCTCCTGCTTTTTCAAGAGATTCTGCTATTTGTTTGGCTGTAGCCTCATCAGGTGCAAGCGCAATCATATTCCCCCCACGACCGGTTCCTGTCATTTTTGCACCTATTGCACCATTCTCACGTGCTACTTTTACCAAATTATCTAATTCTTCACATGAAACAGTCAATTCTTGAAGTAACTCGTGATTCTTGTTCATTAATTTACCAACCTTTGGTAAGTCGAGTTGAATCAGTCCATCTTTTCCTTCGTGAACAACTTGGTTGTATTTCTCAGAGATTGAATCAAACCATTCTGGGTCGGCTTCTTTTCTTATTTTTACAGCTCCTACAACTTCAATTGTACTTGCTGTAATGCCCGTTGAAGCAATTACAAGATTTACTTCTTTATCAAGCTTCAATCTCTCGAATTGTGGAGGTCCGCCATTCAAATCCCGTTCAAACCAGACTAATCCTCCGTATGTTGATGCAGTATTATCTAGACCAGAAGGAGTTCCATGATAGCCTTTCTCTCCTTCATAGGCGGCTTCATTGACCTGTTCATCATTAAGGCCAAGTTTGAACTCATCATTTAGAGATCTTACAATTGCCACACAACTGGCTGCACTTGCCCCAATTCCTGAAGCACAGACAAGATTCCCTTCAAGATCAATTTGAAATCCCATTCTTGTGGTGTCGATATTGAGATGGTTCAGTATATTTTCTAGGGAGGCTTCCTGCTCTTGATACTTTTTCTCTTTGTATCCTGGCATGGCAAGTCGATTATCAACAAGAGTATGTCCGAAAGAGCGTACCCTTGTCAATTTTGCTGTTGTAACTGATGATATTCCTGCTGCTATAGCTGGATGTCCATAGACTACAAAGTGTTCTCCAAACAGAATAGCTTTACCTTTACCTGAACCGGTTCCCATGGTTTCTCTCACTCACCGTCTTGGTTTGTGAAACCGGCTTAGTTAATCGGTACTTTTGAACTCTTCCGTCGACATTATTCTAACTTCTTTCATAACACAAGATTATTGTTGGATTCAGAAAAGAAATGAACCTCTGGAGTACTTGTTTGTGAAAATACTTGATCTGTTCTGTGGTGCTGGTGGATTCTTTCATGGATTCTCCTCCCTTTCAAAAGGCTCTCATCTTGCTATTGATATAGATGAACATGCAATTGAAACCTACAGGCTCAATCATCCTAATGCTAAGACATTACAGACAGATATCAACAATATCCACTCACAACAAATCGAAGAAGAACTGGGTGGCACTCCTGACATTATCATTGCTTCTCCACCTTGTGAAGAGTTCAGCAAAGCCAATCCTGATAGCCGAGGGTCTACAGCAGATCGGATTTACGGCGAAGGAACTGCAAAATTATTACTAGATGCAATTCGGATAATAGGGGATTTTGCTCCAAAAGCATTCGTTATCGAAAATGTTGCAGCGCTTCTTCTAGATGGAGGAAAGGAAATCATCAAGCGTGAGTTCGAACGTGTTGATATTGACAATGTTGAGTTTAATCTGATTAGGGCCCATCAACATGGAAATCCGTCAAAACGATTACGGGTCTTCATCAGTAATATCCGAATAAAACCTCCACGAAGAAACCCACCTACAGTCATGGAAACTATAGGAGATCTTCCATCACTTGATATCAATGAGATTTTCAATCCCGGACAGATATTTCCTAATCACGAAATCTATCATTTGTCCGATGATAAGATGAAGTCTGTACGAAAGACCCGCTGGGGTCAAGGAGCCAAACATTTCCGTGTATCAAAGAGGCGGAGCCTACCAAACTGGGTTCGCTTATTCCCAGATCGGCTTGCCACTTCAATTAACGGTCTCTCACGGTATGTACATCCGTATGAACATAGGCTGTTGTCAGTAAGAGAACATGCAAGACTTATGAGCTATCCAGATTCGTTTGTCTTTGTTGGGTCTAAAGACAGCCAATACAATCAAGTGGGTGAGAGTGTTCCCCCATTAGTATCATATCTAATTGCACAGGAGGTTCGTGCACATATTGAATGAATCCCTCAAAAACGTCTATGTTGTTCTCCACAATGTTCACTCTGCATCAAAAACGATTGAAACTGCTCAGGTTGTTTATGGACTTGGCTTTCCAAATTTCGTTGTATCAAAAGCTGAAGGGTCATCGGCACAGTCTGGTGTTCCTGATGCAAATCGTCTAGCGATTAGGATGAAGCATAACTTCATGGTTTTACCAGATTTGAAAGATGTTCTAGAGGTCCTTAAAATTGACTACTCTCTGTTAGTTACTTCTCCCAAGCTTGTAAAAGAACATGTAGATCTAAATCAATTATCTGAACGATGTCAGACAGGAGATAGAATTGCCATTATACTCTCAGGAAGTAACAGCTCTTTCTCTAGGAAAGAAATGGATTTGGGTGAATGTCGAAGTCTTGAAGCTCTTGTAGATATTGGTCCTGCAGGTTCAGCTGCAATAATTATCTATTCATTATCAACGAAGAAAGAGTAATGGTGGGCCGGACGAGATTTGAACTCGCGATCCCTTGGATTTTCGCCAGAATTTGAATGGTTCCGAACCAAGAATCATACCAATCTAGACCACCGACCCAGTCATTGATTCAGTCGCTCTGGATTGGATTTAATCATTTCGTTAAAACGTTCTCTCATCCAACCAATTGTGCCAAGGTATAATCCATCAGTACTATAAATTTCTGATTCAAGTACATCCACACACGAGTTTTCAAAGAGTGGCCCTTGAAATTCTGAACGTGGTGAATTAACTGTGATACCTGAAATAAGCTGATTGAAGCTAGGTAGAGTGGTAAGTGTTGCCATATCATCATCAGGAATCTCTAGCATTCCAAGACGCTTTCGAACACAATTCTTGCTCAGTTTAGAATTAAGTACGACTGGTACAGAACCCACATATCTCCTTCTGTCACCACGTCCAATCTCGGGCTTTGATACTGTTCGAAATCGACTAACCGCTGGATGATTATGACCTGCAATGAATCGTGATGCTTCCAATAGCTCTGAGGCTGGCCATGCATGACCATGCAAGAGACCTATCCTTTCATCACTCTCTCCTATCAATATCCCATGAACATCAGCTAGTTCAACACGGTGTGGAAGTAATGATTCAAGATTTCCATCATGATTTCCTGGTATGATCACAGTGTCAACAATCTCTGTAAGATTTTGCATAAATTCGGGAATTATATCCCAATTGTATGGAATATCGGTCAAAATAGTATGTTTGACATCCCCTACAATATACAAGGAATACAGCTCGTACTTTCTAACAAGTGATTTGATTCGCTCAAGGATAATAACATCCTGTAATGGAAAATGAATACCTCTCTCTTCTGAGATTTCTTCCTCGATACCTAGATGGAGATCTGAAATTATCAGTGCTGATACACTATCACCACGAATAATCAAGCCCCTGTCTTCAAATATTATCTCCATTGCGAAATTTTGTTCGAAGGTACAACATTTTAACTTCGTCATGTTAGAGATTACGTGAGGAATATGGCCCTTTCATTAATAGAGGAGAAGAAACTCTCAAGAGAGAACCTCACCCAAAGTGATATTGATTATTTTCGTAAAAAGTATGGGAAGAAGTTCATTAGAGCTCTTCGCGTCGTTGAAGAAAAGAAAGTGGATAAATACCAGTTCAAACCCAGTGGTTCTATAACGTGGATTGTGAGGGGACGAGCGCGTCAGTATATGGTGATTCCCAAGGTCTATTGTACTTGTCGAAGTTTCTACCAAGAAGTTGTGATATCTCGGGACAGTAACATGTGTTATCATTTACTTGCTCAACAGATTGCTGAAATCCGTGACCAATACAAACTCGTAGACTCAACTGATACTGAGAGACGAAATCTGTATGTTGACTGGCGTAGGACTGATTGACTATTGGCATTAGAACTGAAGATAACTTTAAAACACGGCCCCAAGTTTGGCACGCTGATTGCGCAAAGAGGTCGGATACGTTCCATGAATCAGTTCAAAAAGATTCCCAGAATACTTGCAACAATCTTAGCTTTGATGCTACTTCTATCAAGTTTTCAAGCTACAGTTCCAGCTCAAGCTGATTTGGACCCAGTTGTAGTGCTATTTGATGCGAGTCACTCACCACAATTTGATGCTGCTGATGCAGACTTGGGTTTAAAATTAATGTTTGACATGGTAAACACATCCACCCGTTATATCATACATGTTCATGAGGATGGTCCACTTGATGAAGAAGTCCTCAATGATATTGATATTCTGATAATTGCGGGTTCAGACAGTTCTAGCCCCTTTAGTAATGAAGAGTATGCTGGAATTGTTGAAATGCTTGCTAATGGAAGCTCGCTATTTCTTCTTGGCGACCCCACAATTTCTGAAGATTCCACCTATTGGCCAGAAGGTCCGATGGAAGATACTGGTGACAATATTGCATTAAACACACTTCTTGATGGTATCAATATGACTGGACCTCGTTTCAGTATTAATGAAACTGAAACAGATACTTGGTCTGATACAATGTTCGACTATGACCATTCAATCAATGGAAGCACTCCTTGGGTCATTGAACTGGACTCAACCACCTGGGATACTAATCACCCAATTTTCAGAAACATCAACGAAATTATGACAATGACATCAACTTTGAAACCAATTGAGCTAGCCAGTGGAATTGGTAATAGCTACGAAGGCTCCTTTGCTCAATATCGAAAAGATGTCAATTCATGGGCTAACTATACCATGCCTAACACGACGCTCTTCTCTTTGAACCCCCTTTCTTATTCTGCAATGAATGGAACTTTTCCATCATGGCTCTCCGCATTTGAGTACGGTTCAAGTAGAGTCACTATTGCAGGATCTACTATAATGTTCACAGGAAGACCCATTGATTTGCTAAACGCAGAACTCCAGTGGTTCTATGCAGCTGATAACGCGAAATTATTCATGAATATTCTAGATTGGCTATCAGCAGATTTTGTTACTGCACCAAGTGCCATTGGTTCAATGCTAATTATCTCAGCTGTAATTTTGGTAATTGGTGTAGCATTCTATCTTTTGAAGAAGCTTAGGTGAGGGCCCATTGCGGTCTATCTAAGCCTTCTTCATCAAGTATCTCATCAATCAGGTCCTTTAATTCCCTCATACCCTGTTTTTTCAAGGCAGCTGATAGTATGATTGTGGGCTCTCTATCACTCACAGCCTCTCTAAGCTGAAATTTTAGAAAGTCTAATTCATCATCGATATGTCGTTTCTTTACCTTGTCCACTTTGTTTGCTAACACTATTACACGCGGGGAAATCTCACATAGAAAGGAATAGAACTCTACATCAACTGGTATTTCTCCACGAGATGACCATCGTTCGAAAAGCACTCTAAATAATGAAATATCAACAATGAATACTGATAGCAGAATCCTACTACTCCAACTTTCCAAACTTTCGATAATATGGTTCTTTGTTTCTTCAATAGTTGTTTTACTCTGTCCTGACATAAAACCGAACCCTGGAATATCTACTATAGTCACCGGGTCTAAATCGATCATCTGTTCCCATCGAGTACTTCCAGGTCGTTTACCCACCCTTACTTTCTTTCCTGTGAGTACACGAATAGTGCTACTTTTCCCTACATTGCTTCTTCCAGCAAAGACAATCAAGGGATTGTTATTACCTGTAGGGTTTTGTTCTTTCATATTGAAAATCTCCTTTTACTATTAATCGTAGGATTTCAAGTCTTTCCTTTATTCAGGGAAGTCCGTACAATCATCGGTTGCTTTTCCTACTCTCTAGGTGTCGACATTCGTTGATTAAGATACGGATGTCGGTTCTGAGAGTCACTTCTGCGTCTTCAATCTTCTTCTGTAAAGTTTCAATTACAGCATCAATTGGTAGATTTTCAGACTCCAAATCATCAACTATAGTCTTGACAGTTTCTAAATTAGAAATGTGGGATGCTATATTATCAAAAGCAGGTCGAATAACTGAACCCGTCATTGGGAACGACTTCCCGTCAGATTATTCCTCTTCATCTTCACCATATACCATGTATCCCATTGTGAGCATAATAGCTATAATGCCCATTGCAGATAGTACGATGAATATAATTGAGGTGAAGGTATCAATATCAAGAAACTGCATTGGAATCTTGTGCCCTCGGAATTGGTCCACTTATAATCATTGCTGAATAATAACAGCTGTACTGATTAAGCTTCAACACTACGTTGTTCATAGAATTTGTCTATGAATGATCCATAGATATCAACAGACTCGGTCAAGGGATTGACCTCATCAATTGTCATTTCTATACCACATGATCCACACTTTACGGTCGCCATTCCATTATCTCTATAGATTTGAATCTTGATGGCAGTATTTCCACAGTCCGGACATGGATAGACGTCTGGAATACGTTTCTGCGGTCGCCGACGTACTTTTTGTCTTCGTCTTCTTCCCATGATGCTTCACCTATACCTATTTCACACCTAACAGAACATAAGCCCCGAAAGAAATGAGCAAGCCCTGCGGCTCAGGTGTTAATTTAAGCATTTTGTTAAGTGACAGAATCACTCCATTACGAAGCTTTCTTATTGTAGGATGTGTCGCCCCGATTAGCGATGTCCGACCTCTCAAAAAACTCTCAATGTGTACTCAAGATTCTTGAAACTGCAGACTCCCTGACAACAACTGAGATCCTTGAGATTGCCCGTAAAAAGAAGTATGCTGACATCTGTACAGACTGTGCTGGTGGCGATGCTTTCGTAGCTGCTGCCAACCAACTTGTTGAGATGGGCCTTGTCACTAAAAAGTTTGGCAAGGGAGGCTATCGATGGCATCTAGTAAAAAGTTGATTTACATGATAGACTGGACTAAAATCAGGAAAGATTTCCCTGCCCTTGAGCGTAGAATAAACGGTCGTCCAGTGGTGTATCTGGATAGCGCATGCATGGCACTCAAGCCCAGACAGGTTATTGATGCTATGAATGAATACTATGAGATGTATCCAGCATGTGCTGGAAGAAGTATCCATCGATTTGGTGAGGAGGCTTCTAATGCGTATTCTGCGGCTCGAGGCAAATTTGCCAAGTTCTTGAATGCTGCCCAAGAAGAAGAATGCATCTGGACTAGAAATGCTACAGAATCTCTCAATATTGTTGCAAGCTCAGTTAAACTGCCAAAAGGGTCCAAAATCATCACAACGTCTCTTGAACATCACAGTGGATCTCTTCCATTTGTCGAGAGAGCAAAAAGAGATGGTCTAGAGATTGAGATCGTCAAAGCTCAGATGGATGGGACTTTTGACATCGAAGACTGGAAGAGTGCAATTGACAACAATACAAGTTTGGTATCTGTTGTACATTCTTCCAATGTCACAGGCACAGTATCTTCAATGAAAGATATCGTTGAGATTGCACATGATCGGGGAGCTCTGGTGATGTGTGATGATGCTCAGTATGCCCCTCATCACCCCCTTGATGTTCAAAAAATGGATGTAGATTTTTCATGTATTTCAGTCCACAAAATGTGTGGACCCACTGGAATGGGAGTACTCTATGGGAAGATGGAGCATCTCGAATCAATGAACATGGCTCTATATGGTGGGGATACTGTTAGTGATGTAAAATTTGAAGATGGGCAGATACTTCCTGAATATCTTCCACCCCCTGAGAAATTTGAGGCTGGTCTGCAGAATTATGCTGGTGCAATAGGTGCAGGAGCTGCAGCTGAATATCTTCAAGCAATTGGAATGAATGAGATTGAGAAACATGAACGTTCTCTCCTTAAAGTTGCACTGAAAAGATTGCTTGATATGGAACATGTGCGCATCCTTGGAACAGATAACATCAACATCAAAACTGGTCTAGTGACTTTTAGTGTTGATACGGTCCCTTCAGCACATGATGTAGCAACATTCCTCAATGATGAATTCAATGTTATGGTTCGCAGTGGTGCTCATTGCGTACATCCATTTCATCATCAGATGGGTATTCCAGTAGAACAAGGAACTGCCCGTGCTAGCTTTTACCTATACAACAATATGGACGATGTCAAAGCATTTCTTGATGGTCTAGAAACACTCATTGAAGCAAGTGCATGAAGTAACCAATGTCTGCACCTCAAGAAAGGGGCAGACTCTACTTTGTTTTTGATTTAGCTTGTTTCTTTCTGAATTACTTCTTTTAGACGTTTAATCTCTTGAAGCGGGTCTGCAAACTCAAAACCATTTGAAGAGATTTCGATAGAATCTCCAAACTTCTTGACTCGTCCATGCATTGCGATGTACCTCCCTCTTATCTTGTCAGAGGTTGCTTGAATAGGTTCGTCTTCTTTACCTGATTTCTTAATCAGTTTTTGAGCCTCTTCAGCAGTCATCCCTAGAAGTTTTTCACCAATAGTACCGAACAAAGTCGCTCTTATCGAACCTGAACCATCATCGATTGTAATCTTGTAGAGCATTCGTGGTTCTGGTTTTTCCACTTCTCCACATGATTTGCAATTATACCCACCATCAACAGCCTCAAGTTTCTTGTTACATGTTGGACATGCTTCGTAGAATACCCGATTCTGTCCCATGTCGACTATTATTCCACAGATTTCGACATTCTTGCCTTCACTAGCTTCATCAATTTCACCAATAAGAAACCTAGACGCCTTAGTTGCTACAGTTTCGAAGGCAACATCTGATAGATCTAGTTGCTTGAGATCAGAATCTTCTGGATTCAGCATGATTTCTCCCTTACGGCCTACTTGATACTCCAATCCACCTCTATATCCTTCTTTCACATAACCGTGGAGAATTCTAATCACATCGCCTTCTTGAACATCAGCTACTTCTTCTACATCTTCACCCCAGAAAGTCACTCTGATCTTACTTGTCTGGTCTGCAATTACTACATTTCTTAACTGACCTTCAGCTCCATCTTTTCTTGTGAAAGTCTTCACATCATAAGCAGTTACTACCTTACCCTCTACATCAACATCTCTCATTTCAACGGAAAGATCAGATATGCTTGTTTTTCCAAGGGGTTCCGAACTACCTCCTCCAGTTCCTGATGATGCATTTTCAGTAATTTTTGACAAATCAAGTTGTTTCAATTTTGACCCCTTTGGGTTCAATTCAACTTTTGAACTCCTTCCAAATTGATACTCAACTCCACCTTGAAAGCCTTCTTTCACATAGCCGTGGAGGATTCTGATTATATCGCCTTCTTTTACTTTTGCAATGTGTTCATTATCTTCACCCCAGAAGGTCACTCTGATATTGCTTGTTTTGTCTGCGATGACAATATTTTGTACTTGTCCTTCACCACCATCCTTTCGTGTGAAGGTCTTCACATCATAGATTGTAGCGACCTTTCCTATTATATCCACATCATTCATTCCGGCTTCCAAATCTACAATATTCTTCATTCCAAGTGGTTCTGAACTGCTTGAATATTTTGGAGTAGATTCTGCAGTATCGATTTTGTCCTTAAGTCCCCTTTCAATAACTGTTGATTTACCTACATGAATTTCAATGTCATCCCCATCACGATTTGGACGAGTATATGCATGGTTTACTCCAATGACTTCTCCAGGTTCGATTCCTTCAATCTCGTCTGCTTTATCGTCCCAAAAAACAAGGCGTGTACTTCCAGAATCGTCTGCAACAACCATTGCGAGTACTTTTCCTTCACTACCGTCTTTCTTGTTGAATGTTGAAACTCTGAATACTCTTTGTACCTCAACCTTGAGAGATACATCATAGGTATTTTCCTGAAGATCGCTTATCTTCATTTCATCTTTTACTGTAGCACTGAAATCAACACCAAGTTCATCAATCTCATCATTTTCAAGTGGTTTGATTGTGCCCATTCGGCCTAGATTAAGTTCAATCGTATCACCAAGTCCTGGTTTAACATATGCTCCTCGTACCTGAATGATACTTCCAACTGAGATGTGTTCTTCAGATACTGCCTTGGTCATTTCATCCCAAAGTGCAACTCTGATACTACCAGTTTCATCTGAGATGAAGATACTAGCTACCTTTCCTTCACCACCATCCTTTCGTGCGAATGTTCGTACTGTACCTATTCTATCGACCCTACCCACAAGTCCTGCAACATTCTTGGTTGATTCAGTAATATCTTCTATTCTCTGGCGCGCACTTGGTGACATTTTATGCAAATCTACACCTAGTTCTCTTGCTACAATCATGGCTGCTGATTCATCATTGATGACTTCCGGACCCAATTCATTACGTTTTTCCTGAATCATTGTGAGGATATCATTTCGTTCGTAGTCCGATTTATGCTTTAGAATTAATTCAATTGTTTCTTCTAGAGTGAGCATCTATGCCACCTTCCTCCAAGTGTTTGACGGTGCTTAGTCAATTAGTGAATCTTTACTGGAGGCTTTAAAGTAATCTGCTCAATAATGACGAGCTTGGAGACTTTTACAGCCCCCGAAGCGAAACACAGAATACAGAACATGTTAGAAACAACATGACTTATTGTGACAAAATCGGAACATGAATTACCCCCACACAGTATTGCCTACAGTCTATATTTCGAATCACTAAACGAAGAAATTGGCAGAATCTACGCTATTGCAGAATTAGCACGTATGAAGGGTTATGATCCAACCACAAGAGTAGAGATTCCACCTGCACATGATGTTGCTGCAAGAGTTGAAGCTACCCTTGAAGGTCCAAAAGGTGTTGCAAAGCGTATCCGAGAGTTACAAAAAGAGATGCAAAAAGAGCAGGTCGCTTTTGAGGTAGCAAAGGAAATCGCAGAAGGCACTCTCGGTGGTATAACTGATATTGAGAAAGCAGCTGAGAAGGCTGTACGAGTTGCACTAGCAATTCTAACTGAAAGTATCACAGCTGCACCCCTTGAGGGAATTGCGAGAGTCCGAATTAGAGGGTCAGATGAGAATCGCTATCTTGCTCTTTACTTAGCCGGTCCAATCCGTGCTGCTGGTGGTACAGAGGCTGCAATGACTGTCTTGGTGGCTGATTACGTTCGTCAGGTACTCAAATTGCCAGCTTTCAAATCTTCAGAGGCAGAAACAGAGCGTGCATTAGAAGAAGTAGAACTCTATGCACGTAATGTACATCTTCAATATCCTGTACATCCTGAACTTGTCAAGTTCGCCGCAGCCAGATTACCAATAATGCTTACCGGTGATCCAACTGAGGAGTTCGAGGTGTCAGGAAGTCGAAACCTTGATCGAATTGAAACCAATCGTGTTCGAGGCGGTGCGGTTCTTGTTCTCAGTGATGGAGTAGTAGGAAGAGCTGCGAAGCTTGCCAAAATTGTAAATGACGCAAACATCAAAGGTTGGGACTGGCTAGATGAAGTAGCTTCAAAAATGTCTAAAGATTCAACCCAGGAAGAAGACTCTGCAGATAAGAAACTTGAACCGAAAGATGACTATCTAGCAGATGTAATTGGAGGAAGACCTGTATTCTCACATCCTCAACGTCTGGGTGGTTTTAGGCTTAGGTACGGTCGTTCAAGAAACACAGGTCTTGCAGGTGTGGGAGTACATCCCGCAACTATGTACATTCTTGAAGAATTCTTGGCTACTGGAACTCACATTCGTACTGAACGTCCTGGGAAGGGGTCAATTGTTGCACCGGTTGATACTATTGAAGGTCCAATTGTTCTTATGAAAGATGGTTCAGTTGTACGATTTGTAGGATTAGATGATGCTCGTGGTTTCGAAGGGAAGATTGAGCAGGTACTATTTGTTGGTGATATTCTTGTTGCATTGGGGGAGTTTATTGAGAATAACCATCCTTTGGTCCCCTCGGGATATTGTGAGGAATGGTGGTCCCATGATTTAGAACATGCTATCTCAAAATTATCCGCTACACAACTCACTAGTAGATTAAAAGGATCGGACCTGACCCCTAAAACCTTCAATGCGATAATAGAATCTCCTCTAACCATTATTCCAACCCCACCTCAAGCAGTTCATCTCTCGAAGAAATTGAAAATTCCCCTCCATCCATACTATCTCTACAGATGGGCCGCACTCACAATAGACGAAGTTCGGAATCTCCGGGAATGGATGCTAGCTAAGCATAGAATAAGTAAGAAAGATGATGGACATATTGTACTTCCATTTGTTAGAAAGTACAAAACTATGTTAGAAAATATGGGAATTCCTCACAAGTTTTCGGAAAATCGTAAGAAACTAGTTCTGACAGATGATCCTGTAACGATTCTAGCTCAGCTAGGTCCTGATACAAAATCCCCCAAAGGAAAAAACACACTTGCGATGTTGAATTCAGTATCTGATGTTATCCTTCAAGATAAGGTTGGTTTTGCAATCGGAGCCAGAATGGGTCGTCCTGAGAAAGCGCAAGAACGCAGAATGAAACCTCCTGTACAATCATTATTTCCTGTAGGTCGTTCGAAGGGGTCTGAAAGAAGAATTGATGAGGTTGCCAAGAGTGTTCAATACATTTCAACCCTTGAGCCTGATTGTAAATGTTTCGAATGTGGAATAGAAACTTTCGAATCAAAGTGTTCTCAGTGTGGCGCTCAGACAACAAAGATTCGGAAATGTCCTAAATGTGAGATAAAGACATTTGAATCAGAGTGCCCTACGTGTCGCGTTTCCACAGAGATAGTGCGAGATCATGAATGTATAGAGTGTGAAATAGAAACTTCCGAATCAGAGTGTCCTACATGTGGTGCTTACACAACAAAAATCCCTGACGTTTCGGGAGTCGAAGTTGAGCTTGTGGCTCGCAAATGTCCTGGGTGTGAGTTAAAAACATTCGAATCAAAGTGCCCGCAGTGTGGCACTCACACAGAGATTGAACTTTGGTGTGGCGAGGAAGGTTGTGGACTTGCAATTGATCCTGCTAAAGGGATGTGTCCTGTCAGTCATGATCCCAATAAGATACGAAAAACACGAAAGGTCCCTGTTGATTTAAAGGCCCTTCTTGAACGAGTGAAAGACGAAGTAGGGGAATTTGAAACACATGGTGTTCGTGGAGTTCTTGGACTAACAAGTGATTACAAGATACCAGAATATCTGGGCAAAGGGATTCTCAGAGCGAAGTATGATGTATACTGTTATCGAGATGGTACTGCTCGTTTTGATGCAACTGATGCTCCACTGACCCATTTTACTCCAAAGGAAATTGGTGTACCAGTCAACAGGCTTAGAGATCTTGGATATTTGATAGATTATGATGGGGCACCATTGGTATCCGAAGATCAGGTTGTAGAACTCAAAGTTCAGGATCTTGTTGTTCCTGAGAACTGTGCCGACTACCTCCTCCGAGTTGGTAGATTTGTTGATGATTGTTTAGAGAAGATGTACAATCTTCCTAGGTACTACAACTTCAATGCTCAAGAGGATGTCATCGGTCAGCTTGTCATTGGTCTTGCTCCCCACACCTCTGCAGGTATAATTGGAAGAATAGTTGGGTTTACCAATGCAAGTGTATGTTACGCCCATCCATATTGGCACGCAGCGAAACGCCGGAACTGCGATGGTGACGAAGACGCACTCATTCTGGTTCTTGATGCACTGTTGAATTTTTCAAAGAGTTATCTTCCTGCTGGTCGAGGAGGTCTAATGGATGCGCCTCTAGTTCTCTCAGTTATTCTTAATCCTACTGAAGTAGATGATGAGAGTCACAATATGGAGGTCTGTAGACGATATCCTGCTCAATTCTATGAGATGGTATCAGAAGCAAGGCATCCAAGAGATGTAGAGAGTCTTGTTGATATCATATCATCTCGTCTGAATACTTCTGCACAATACGAAGGATTTGGCTTTACGCACAACACGACATCTTTTGATATTGGACCTAAGAATTCTAGATACAAGATTTTAGAAACTATGAACGACAAACTTGAGGCTCAGCTGCGTCTTGCTACCTTGATTAAAGCTGTAGATTCACAGGATGTTGCTCAACGTGTTCTCTCAACCCATTTCTTCCGTGATATACGTGGGAATTTACGAGCTTATTCTACACAAAAGATTCGATGTCTTAAATGCAATACTACATACCGAAGGGTACCTATCTCAGGTCAATGTAGTGAATGTGGTGAATCGAGATTATCTCTTACAGTGAGGCAGAAGAATATCTCAAAATATCTTCGTGTGACTGAGAAAATCATACGTGATCACGGTCTTGATCAATATATGCAGGAACGATTGAAACTGATTACCGCATCACTAGATTCTTTGTTTGTATCTGAACAGACATCTCTCACAGACTTTTTTGAAACCTAATCCGTTTGAACATCAAGTGCAAGTTTTAGCAGATTTCGATCTTCGATCATACCAATTAGATTACCAGCTGCAGAAAGGACTGGAGCTTGATCAATGTCTTCATTTCGAATAGTTTTTACACATTCCGAGATTGTTGTGAGTTCGTTCAAATTGATTATATTCTTCGTCATCGCTTCTGAAACTGGAATATTTGGAAGTTTGAGAAGCTTTTTCGTTACAACAAGGAAATCTTTCGATGTCCAACCCCATTCAACCGTACTATCTTGACCACTGAATGTTGTTGAAATATTATCTTCAACAGTCACCTCGGAAAGACGAATATAATCACTGACTGTGATCATTCCTGACACTCCCCCACCTTCATTGATTAGAACAAGGGCATTCTTCCCAGCCATGTCCATTACCATATAGGTCAGAGGTAGTGGTGTCTGTTCCCAAACCGCTGTTATCTCTCTAGTGACAAAGTCGATAACCTCTTTTGAACCAACTTTTTCATCATTCTCTAATGTTGCTCCTAGAATGTCTGGAATTGAAATCAGACCAACAAGATTACCTTTCTCAACAACAGGGAGCCTTCTGTAGTTCTTTTCCAGCATGAGTTTAGTAGCTGTTTTAAGTTCAGTTCTAGGAGTAACAGTACCAGGATCTCTATTCATCAGCATTGCAAGCTGATTTTCATCTGCTTTTCTAAGAAGATCTGTTCTAGTTACAATACCAACCAAGGTCTTTGAACCTTTTTTCACAACTGGAACACCATTGACTTGTTTCTCTGCCATAATTTGAAGAACATCTTCTCTGGTTCCAGGCACTGAAACGTAAATCACGTCCGATTGCATACAATCTTTGACCATCATTGTCAGAATTACTCCGGTTCGATAATAACTCGATAGTATTTACAGTTCACTCACATAGAGTTACAGTCTATTCAGTGAAACTGCATCTACAGACTTGACTCTTTACATACCTTTTATGTTTAGCGTTCATTCTAAATTAGATAAAATTTGAACAGGAATGAAATTGGAGTATAATCTTATTCACCATGGGTTTTTCTTGATCCCAAGAAGATACCCTACCACATTACTAATCCAATGGATACCAAGTGTCATTAAAACTAGAATAGCAATGAAGATGGACCCTGGTTGAATTATAGGATACGCAAAAATCAATGCCATGATTATAAACCCAAGCTGGTCCATAAAGGGCGAGGAATCCCCACTCTTGACATTGACTCGCCTTTTTATGAACGATCCAACGAGGTCACCAGTGAGAGCTCCGACAGACATCAGGACTGCAACTGGAACTTGTGTATAGAGAACCAATTCCATTGCAGGCGTTACAGTGACGAACTGTGCCAGTATAGGATGCAAATATGGAGATGCAAACATCTGCCCAATTCCAACTAAGATACCAAAGATAATTCCAACAATGAAACCGCGAATCGTTTTTCCATCACCCAGTATTCTACGACCATCACTATAGAATCGCCCTCCATCAATAGGTTTTCCACCTCCACCTAGGACTGGTGTTGAATTTGCAATCCATGCTGGAAGTCCAAACCATACTGCCAATTCTAAAAGGGCAAGTTCTTCATACATCTGGTGTGGCTCCATGTCTGCGGTTTATCAAGTCAATTTCACTCTTTCTTATTGGTATGTTCAACCGAGAAGCCAGATTCTGTAAGGAAAAGTCGACCCTCTGACACATCACCTTCAGGTACAAGTCTTCTCAATAATCGTTCTCCTGAGGATTTTCCTACATTCATCTTAATCACATAATCTGACCAATAATCCAAGATATTACCAGCTACTGGCTCGAAGTCATCTAATCCCTTTAGTTTGGATGTGACCTGATTTAGTATAATTACAGCAATATCGTTATGTCTAGCTAATCCCTTTAAAACACCAGCCTGTCGATTGAGTTCACGATGATTAGCAAAGTTTGTTTTCTTGTCCTCAAGCGCCAATCTGTAATGCTTTGTAAGAGTATCAATAACAACTAATCGTGTTCCCTTACGGATATACAAATTCAAGTCATCAATTAGTACGCCCTGCTCACTAAATCCCTTTGGCACGAAAATCTTGACCAGAGTTTCAAGATCACTGAATGGTTTTCCAGTCATCTGCTCCAGACGTTCAACAGGGGATGTTGTTTCTGAATTAATGTAGATGGTGCCCATTCCTTGTCTATACATTGCCCTTACAAATTGTAATCCAAAAGTAGTCTTTCCTGCTGCTGCTTCACCATACACATGAGTGAAGATCCCAGTATTCAGACCACCATTCATTATTCGATCCAGAAGGGAAACGCCTGACGGAAGAATCAAAAATGCCTCACTATCTGTTTATCATAACCTCTCAGTGATAAGCATATCTAGACACCAACTACACAAATGAATGTACAGTTTCGCTATTTTCAAGGAAAAATCGGTCTTTCCTGCAAAATGCGTCATTTTCAAAGTCAGAAGTTAACCATGGGCCTCGCTTATGCTCAAAATAGGAGGTCATAGTGCTATTTTGGCGTTTTGGTCTATCACACTCGTTGTCTTTCAAGAATATAGTCCTCATGTTGCACTTCTGCATATCTAGTAAATTATCTATACATTTGTTGCATAGAATATAGCATGACAAGTTTAGATGCGGTCCCTGGCGTGGGACCAGCAATAGCGAAGAAACTTCACGCAGCCTTCATCTCCACTGCCGAGCTCCTCGCAGTTCAGCGGCCCCTTGAACTCAAGGCGCGGACTGAAATTGGGGAAGGAACTGCTAAGAAGATAATAAGAAATGCTCAAGAACAGGTAGGCAAGTACACCTTCAGGTCTGGCCTTGAGGTAGAACAAGAAGACCTGACCAAACCCATGCTCAGGACTGGGATAGAAGAACTGGACAAGAGTCTGATGGGTGGTCTTGAGATCGGCTCAATCATCGAGTTCTATGGTAAGGCCTCAGGTGGAAAGACCCAGTGGTGCTACCACCTTGCAGTACGTTCACAGCTATCCCTTGAAGAAGGAGGTCTTGAGTGTGCGGTGCTCTGGCTTGACACAGAGAAAGCCTTCAAGGCTTCCATAGTTCGAGCCAACGCTGTAAGATGGGGTATGGACCCTGATATCGTGCTTGGTAACATCCGCACAGTGGAGATCGTGAACACAGCTCACTTCATGACAATGTTTGAACGGATACCCCACATGTGTGCTCAGGAGAATGTCCAGCTTGTTGTGGTGGACTCCTTGACAGGGCAGTATCGTCAGGAGTACATGGGAATAAGCAATCTGGGAACAAGGCAGCAAACCATCAACTCCATGCTCAATAAGATGCGCCGTGCAGCCAGTGCCACCGATGCCATCTTTCTGTATACTAACCAGGCCATCTCTAAGCCGGGAATGGGAACCTTTCAGCAGCTGAATGCTCCCATGGGAGGGCACATTTTGTCTCATGCTTCTGACTACAGGTTCATGGTGTCAGAGGCTGAGGCTGGGCGCCGAAAGATAGTACTCAAGGACAATGCAGGTCTTCCTAATGTTGAGGTCAAGATGAGCATAGGCTGGGGTGGGTTCTATGAAGATGCTCATGCTTTGAAGCGGGAGGAACCCGCAGTCCGGGACTATCTCGCAGCTCATGGATATAGCACCAGGGTTGACGAGCCGCTCAGGGAAGTGAAAGAGTCATCCGAACCTGAGGAAGTGAGCGAGAGTACATGAATGAGGAAAAGTTCAGGGTCTACAGGTGCCAAGAGTGTGGGAATGTTGGCTTTGACAGGGTCACTGACAAGGGAAAAGATTCGCACTGTTCATTATGCAGTGCTATCATCTCCGATAGACCAGGTATGATCTATGTATCCAGTGATAAAGAGGCTCGACGACATGCAGGGATCCTTGCTACCATGGCACAGACCTCTACATCCAAGGTCTCCATGGGTATCGGGCTCAGAAGAAGAGTCCTTGACATTGTGGAGAGTCTGGTGAACATGAACAGGGTGAAACCCATCACTCTGGAGCAGGTCCTGACCGAGTGTGTAGACGCAGGTATCCCACGAGAACGAGCTATGCATTTCCTTGATATATTGAGAGATGAGAACCTAATAACTCACGACAGTGAGTCTGTCATGTCGATTACGTAGTCTTCGACCTATCAACTTGCTGAATCCGCCTTTCAATCCACTCAGCAGTTTCTTGGACAATGACCTCAAAACAGCTACTTCTTAGGCTATCAGACTTTGACTTGGTCTTTATTTGATAGCCTCTCAGCTTGATGCTTCATGCAGTTTCAAAGACGAAGCGCGCTTATTCTCAAAGAAGATTAGAATTACAAATACTACTAAATATGCTGCGATATTGGAAACTGAATGTTTCAAGAGGATCTCCTCTGCAGAACCTCCCGTATAGGTACAAAAACGAAAAACCACAAATAGAATTTGCCAAGCAATGAAGGCTACAAAAATCTCACCTAATGTAAGAGTCAAGAAGCGAAGTCCTTTTTCCCCTCTTCTATATCCATAATAGATGACAATGCAGATTAAAACCACAATTGCAATTACCACAAAGGGCCAGCTAATGAATACTCCAATTAATTGCATTCTTCAACCTTCCTAAAGATTTAGTTAATCAATGTTCTTGATAACCTGAATATATAATATAACTAATCAGTTTTTTGAATTTCATTACAATCTCCTTACCAACCAGGCCATCTATGCTGTGACCAATGATGTTCACAATACCATGGATAATTCACTATGTTGAAATCTGCAGAGGCCATAGCACAATACCAATTTATGCAATATCTCTCAAAACGAGATGGCAGAGTGCAGACAGACCGCAGTCGCCCTCTATAAAAGTTATCTCAAACTAAGAAAGAAAAAAGGATGGAACACCTCACGCCCCACCTCAATCAATAGTAGTCGACGTATACCACGGTGGATATTCTCTCAGAGATTCAAGTTGAACGAAAAAGAAACTTCTGTTTCTCGATGGTGGCTTGATATCAGGGATTCTCTTGATTCTGTCAAGGAGGGAAGAGTGTATCATG
>JABCSP010000356.1 GCA_018238825.1 Candidatus Thorarchaeota archaeon
GGCAGCAACAGTATTTTTCCCTTTTCTATACTCTTTGTTAGCGTCTTGAACCTGAATGATTGGTTGTGCCATTTTATCAGTCCTCCCTCAGTGCCTTCATTGGCGGTACTGACATTGCACGTCTCTGCGCAATGAACAATCCTGGAATTTGCATTAGGAGTACAATGAAGAAGGTCGTGAACAGTGGTCCTGAGTCGATGACAATGAAATTATGGACCATAGCTAATAGAGAACCTGGAGCCATATTCACACTGAAGTAAGTGACTATACCTACGATTTCAAAACTAATCTGAAGCATAATCAGAAAAGAAGCAATCGTGACAAGTAGCACCTCTCCTATGACTAGTAGCATGACATCTTCATTCGACCATCCTATACATTTGAAGACAGACATATCCCTGCGTCTAAATTGAGAGATAATAATTGCATAGAAACTGGATACAATCAAAGCCATCAGAAGATACCATAGTCCATTATCGGATAGATATCCATCTGAAACCACTATGAATAGAATGGCATACACCATCATGAATGGAATGACTCGTTTCTTGGCACGGAAAGCGAATTTTACACTTTTGAAGAAAACCCTGATATTCAAACCTTTATTCCTCCTGAGGATTGCGTGCTGATTATTATTCTGGCTATTCCTACCATTAAAGGCTTTTTCGTCATAAAAATATGGGATTATCTACTCCGGTTCAGACATCTTAATTATGGGACTTCCATCCTTTGGCCAAAGTTCTCTGCGTAATAGGTCTCTTATTGCAACTCTGATTGCTTCACTCCTAGAGGGATACATTCCTATCTCTACAAGCTTGTCAAGTCCGTTCACATATATGTCGCTCATCTTGACGGTTACTAATTTCATTTCTAGACCTCACAGCAAATGAAAATCGGGAAGATTTTGGATATAAAGTGATACCACACTATGCGACCAGCGCGCCAACTTATGATTCCTCCAGTTCAATAACGGAAGAACTGAGCGGCATTGAACCCAGATATGGCTAAATATGAAAAATTTTATTCTGAACATGGACGTTGATGGGTGGACATGTCAGTTATTCCCCCGCGATGCCCATAAATGGTTCTAGAATGAATAACGTCTGTAATTTGGCGAGGTGAAATCTTGAGTAGTGGCGGTTTTGACTACATGCGTAAGGTCGTAATGATTGGGGCTGGAGGGTCTGGAAAGACCGCACTAGTAAATCGTTTTCTGACTCAAAAGTTCTCAGAGGAATATATCGTTACTATTGGTTCTCAATTTGCTGTGAAAACCGTGCATGTAGAATCAGCAAATGGTCGCAATGTTGTGGTCAAGCTTTTGGTGTGGGATCTTGCAGGACAGCAGCGGTTTGACTTCATCCGTGGTAGTTATTATAGAGGTTCGAAAGGTGCGCTATTAGTTTTTGATACAACGAGAAAGAGTACCTGGATTGAGCTTCCAAAATGGGTCAAAGAGATTGAGGATGCACTTGGTGAGAAAATACCTACTATTCTCCTAGCCAATAAGGTTGACTTGGTTGAACATCGTGTTATCACCCGTGAGATGGCATTACAGTTTGTTGAGGAAAATGGATTTGTAGGATATCTGGAAACTAGTGCCTTATCTGGACAAAATGTAGAAGAAGCATTCTACCTGTTGGCGAAGAGCACGCTTAGTCATTAGACTCCTTTTCATTATTATTGCTCTTACCAAAATAACAAAAGGACAAATTCAATTTTCCAGAGTCATTAGCATTATTATTTTGATGTGAATTCCATGGCAGATTTGAAATTCGACTTGAAACTTCTTGAAACCCTCTGTAATGCGTTTGGACCTAGTGGTCATGAACATGAGGCTCAGAAGATTGTTCAAGAATGCGGAAAGAAGTATGCTGACGAAGTGCTTCAAGATGGTTTAGGCTCTGTTATCTTCCGAAAGGGTGAAGGTGGTCCTAAGATCATGCTTGCAGGACACGTCGACGAGATTGGTTTTGTAATCACTGAAATTAAGAAGGATGGCTATCTTGCCTTTCACCAACTTGGGGGATGGTGGGATCAAACACTCCTCACACAGGAAGTTGTTATCAGTCCTTACGATGGCGGTGAGAAGATAATCGGTGTGATTGGAGCTCCACCACCACATGTTCTACCTCCAGAAGCTCGAACAAAAGTGGTTACCAAGGAGAAGATGTTCATCGATATTGGTTGTTCATCAGCTGATGAAGTAAAAGAGCTTGGAATCCGTGTTGGAGACCCTGCTGTTCCTCATGCTATCTTTAGGACCATGAAACGGACCAGGAAAGAGAAGAATGATGATGATAAAGACGCCAAAGAAGAAACTCGTGAAGTTACTCTTGGAGTTGCCAAGGCTTTCGATGATAGAATTGGTGTCTTCATAATTCTTGAGGCTCTAAAACGAATCTCCCAAAACAATATCTCACTCCCCAATGAAGTCTACTTTGTATCAACAACCCAGGAAGAAGTTGGCTTAAGAGGAGCAAGGACTGCATCTCAAAAGATCAAACCAGACATTGGTTTTGCTCTTGATGTGGATATCTCAGGTGATTCTCCTGGTGCTGAAGGTCTTGTTCAAAAGATGGGTAAGGGTGTTTCAATTTCAGCTGGAGATGGATCAATGATACCAAATCCACGACTTCGTAAGTTTGTAATCAAGCTGGCTGAAGAGAAGGAGATCAAGTATCAACCAGCATTCTTGAAATCTGGCGGTACTGATGCCGGAATCATTCACCTAGCTGGAATGGGTGCTCCGTCCCTATTCCTTGGAATTCCTACAAGATATATTCACTCTCATCATGGAATACTTGACTTTGATGATGTTGAGAATGCGATTCAATTACTTGTAGAAGTTCTTCAGAAATTAGATACAAAAACAGTAGAGAGTTTTACAGCTCTCTGAATAATGTGAAACCAGCCTAGAGATTATCTAGGCTACCTCACTTTTTATTTTTCAAATTAGCGTTCTCTATTACCGTTGATTGTTTCTCGGCCTACCGCTCTCTCTTACCCTCGATGAACTCATCAACATGTGTTCTTGCTAAGAAGTCGTTGATTTGATATCTTGGGTGTTTGAAGCTGTAAGAGCT
>JABCSP010000357.1 GCA_018238825.1 Candidatus Thorarchaeota archaeon
ATCAGCACCAAAAGCCTTCAAAGCACCCGCTGCTTCCTTCACCGTGGAAACCTTTGGGTCTGGTACTGCACCATCCCAAATCGCGGTTGCCCATTGATTATTGCACAATAGATTAGAAACCTTCTCAGGAAGCCCTAATTCATTGATGACCTTGTCAGTTATGATTAGCGCTTTCTTTCCTTCGATCTGCTCCAGCTCGCTAAGTGCATCATCACCAAATACAATCCTAGGTACTGTGAACCACCAAACCATTTCAATTACTCCTAATCACTAGTCGATACAGATGGGGGATTGTAATCCCTCCTCTTAATTCCTCTGCAAGTTCGAAATTATGAGCGAAGCACATTCTCAGGGACCGTTTTCAGAATCATTGAGGCTTCTTTGATTATCCTCTGAATGAGATCCTTTGTTGTAGGTAAATCATCTATCCTGCCTACTACCTCGCCTGCAAACATCAATGCAGTATCTGATTTTCCATTAATCAAGTCATCAAATCCAGTCCTCTCTAATTCCAGTATTTCTTCATTCGATTCAACAGGCTCTCCAAGGAAAAAGTTGGGCACGTCCTTTAGCGTTCTCTTCACAATATCTTCTGCTCTTGTATTTCTCAGGAATCTCATCGGACCAAAGAGACCTCTACCAACGAGAGTGTTTCGTTCCTCTCTATCTATGATTGCCTGCTTCCATGTTGGTTCAAAATCACTTTCCTGTGTAGCTATCAATCGAGTCCCTATTTGCACTCCGGCTGCTCCAAGGCACAGTGCTGCAGCAAGACCCTGACCATCACAGAATCCTCCTGCGCCTACCACTGGAACTTTGACCGCCTTAGCCACTGCTGGTATTAGAACCATGGAATGAACAGGGTCCCAGGAAACATGTGCTCCGCCCTCATGGCCAGATGCAACGATGACATCAGCTCCTGATGCTTCGGCCTTCTTGGCATGGTAAACACTAGGAACTACGTGAACCCAAATGAAACCCTCCTTCTTGATAACTGCCCAAGGTTTTGGATTTCCTGCTGAAGTTATGATTACCCTTAGAGACCGTTCAATATCTGAATCTGAGTTGCAGGCTTCTATTGTTTCTCTCATGAACATCTCTGACGCAAGAATAAACTCTGATGCTACTGGAATGTTAACTCCAAACACACCGTTTGAGGTCTTCGTGTCCTTTGTGACCGCCTCAATAGATTTACGAAGAATTACAGGTGGCGGATCTGTTCCAAATAATCGAAGTGCATCAACTGGTGCTGCCTCTGGAAGAAGTGTCGCAGCCATTCCAATACTACTGATAACTCCAAGCGCACCTGCGTTTGAAACTGCAGTGGCTAATGACTCTGTTTTGTAGGGCCCCATTCCTCCTTGAAGGATTGGGTGTTCAATTCCTACTATATCGCAGAGTTCAGTGTGAAGAAGAGGCATATCTTCTGCAAATCACGTACCACGATTTAAGTCTCAGTACCTTCAGATTGCTACTCATCTGGATACTTTGTCGGAATCTCTCTAGTGGTTGCAACAAGCTCCATTGCGGCCTTGGTGTAGCGCATTACTTTACCCATATCGCCATCTAATTTGAACTTTCGCGCCATGATTCCTTTGATTGGATCTATCTTACCCTCGAATAGTAGCTTCCAATTCTTCAAAGGTCCAGCATAGACAAACTGCGCAGTATCATCTGGTCCTACCATTCTTGCTGACCTGCATTTTCCATGCCATAGATCCAAGTAGAACATAACATCTTCTTTGACAAATTCTCCATCTGCATTTATCTTGAAGATAAAGTCGCCTTCCCACATTTTGGCTGCATCTTCATATCTTGGGTTATTATTCAGGGCTTCTTTATATTTCTCAATCCACTCGTCGGAGGGAAAATCTAATTTCTCAGTCATCAGTAATCGTCTCCAATGAGATACACTAAGATTGGTGAAAGAAAAGGATTCCGACTAATTATTCTGAAGCTTTATTCACGCAGATTTCAAACTAAGTAATGTACTGGGTTCTGCTAACTCAAGCTCTAAATCTTCTGCCAATTTTCTTTGGTAGTCGAGCTGCCCTACGGATTCTGCTGAATGAGAATCACTTCCAAGAGAGAAAACACATCCACAATCTCTTGCAAATTCTAAGAATTCATTGTGTTCCGAGATATACTTTCTATTTAGTTCGATAGCAATTCCAGTGTCAGCTATTGCTTGAGCGACTGCGCGACCATCTTCTTCTCGATATGAAGACAAATATCCATCCCAGTGTCCCAATATTTGGAACTGAGGATTCTGAAGAGCCTTGATGAGTGCAGATGCCCAGGTTGTTGAGTCTGATACCCAATGAAAGGACCCAATTATTATATCGAACTGGTCAAGACCACCTGCGACATGTACAAGACTTCCATTTGATTGAATATCCACCTCTGCCCCATCAAGGATTAAAATTTTGGGATAGTCCGATCTAACAGTTTCAATATCGGTGCGGCGATTCTCAATGATATTCTTCCCACCTCTTTGAGAACCTACTGATGGCCAGAAGTGGTCTGTGATTGCGATTGCTTCAAGTCGTAGTATGTTTGCTCGTTGAACAATTTCGCTGATATCAGCACTGCCATCTGAATAGGATGAATGGATGTGAAGGTCATAACGGGTAGCGAACATTGTGAGTTGTCACAAAACCATTTACAATTTAACTCAATCTCTTTAGACAGAAATATTATTGTTAGAACACGTGTTCTAAGAAAAGTATCTTCAGTAGTTTAAAGGAAAGATATTAGCAGAAGATATAACGCCGGAGAATATCAAGTAAGTAATTGAAGTGCCCACCTTTAGCAATAGTGGATATGTCGTTTGAGTTGGAATGCGATGAAATTTACTATAGTCTACGACAACGATGCAATGCCTGAATATCGAAAAAGCTGGGGTTTTTCATGCCTAATTGGAACTAGAGTCTTGTTCGATACTGGGGCGGATTTGGAAACGCTTCTCTACAATATGAATAAGTTGCAAATTGATTTTGGTGCAATTGATACAATTGTGCTTTCACACGAACACGGAGATCATACTGGAGGTATTGATATTGTACATCAGCTT
>JABCSP010000358.1 GCA_018238825.1 Candidatus Thorarchaeota archaeon
TAAGAGTCAACATCCTGTAGATTCTCTCTGACCTTGCTAATCTTCTCCTCTGCTTCTTGTTTTGTCATAGCACTCTCAAGAGTTGGATACATCAGAGGCCTTGCACCCTCTACAACCCAAGCACGAACTGTCTTTTCGGGCTCATTGACCTCCTCAGCGAATTCAACGAGTTCACTATTGGAAACCCACTTCCTGTTACCGAAGTGTTCCTTGGTCTTGAAATGATTTTCAATTTGGTCCATCATTTTCTCATAATTGCGATGCTCCATCATTCCAGGAAGGTCTTGGCCGATTACTTCCCGCAATTCCTCTACGGACGTAACCTCACTTCCTCGAACCTCGGGGCTATACATCTTGACCTTGCGGGTACCTAACTCATCAAGTTCTGATTCCGAAACTATCTCTCGGGAATCTTTTGCTAATTCGGCAGACTCCGAAATTCTTTCCGGGGGATGGTCGGTTTCATTCTGACTAACTTCAGATTCTTGTTGAAGGTCTCTACGCAAATCTTCAGAAGACTTGCTCGTGTCTTTCACATAATTATGATCGTCGAATCTCATTTGAGCTCCTTCGTTCTTGAGATGTCCACCACTAGCATCCCCCTCACTCCCTTCTGAACTTCTATCGCTAGTGTCTATCTTCTCAAGAGCACGTTCCTTTCTCTTCGTTACTTCCTCTCAATCAAATTCTATTTTCGATTCAGATGCATCAATTTTTTCGAGAGCTCTCCTTTTCCTTTCTTCGATTTCAATTTCCAGATATTCACGTACCTCAATCTCTCTTTCTGATTCTTTACTCTCGCGAACGCGTAACTTACCATCACTCTCTTGATGTTCCCGCTTTTTTTCGATGTTACCCCCCAGAGATAGACCCCCTATCCTAACTGCTCTTGAAGCCTTTCGATTGTGGAAGTCATCAGGTGCTCACTCAACAGATTTGGGTACATGTCATGCGAATGTTTCACTAGCCGTTCAGCAATCCAGATTTGTTTGACACCCTCATAGAGGAATTCTTCTGTGACATCAATCACCATGGTAACAAGCGGGTCAAAATCACCTTCCTTTAGCGGCTCAATCCGTTTCACGAGATTGTTTACATACTTGGGATTCTGTGCTAGGTCACGCATATGATTATCCAAGAACTCGTGGATGTTCTTGCTCTCTGTCACCTTGATACTTGAGGTCTCTATAGAAGTAGGTCGTTCTGCTGTGGGCGTAGTCTGGCTTGTGGGCTTTGCACGCTCTATCCGTTCTTTGATATCCTTTGGAAGCTTGGTACTCTTCGTGAGCCCTGGATGCTTTTCATGAACTGGCTTCATATGTTTGATAATCTCAGCATCAGTGATTTTTTTGGCTGGCAGTGGGAAGTCTAGATACTTGTTCAGTGGAAGAATCTTCACACTCCTTGCAGCCCCTTCACCCTCAAGGAAGACAATGGTTTCGCCTTTATCCAGTTGATGAATATGCTCTATTCTCTTATCATCAACACCAATGTGTCCGCCAACAAGACCTCGTTCAGCATCTTCTCCCATCGCATGAACTACAGTGTTCACTATGAGTTTGACCACAGCTGGAAGTAACCTCCCGGGAAACTGTTCAAGGATCATTACACCAAGTCCATTCCCACCGCCAGTGGTCAAGATCTCCACAATTCGATTTACAGTGAATTGGCTCGTGGAATGACCATAATGATCGGGTCCATCAGGATTACTCAAGACATAGCTTGCTTCTTCCAAGACCAACAGATTCGTGATTTTCTTAGTTTGATGTGCCCGTTTGTACATGTGAAGTCCTGTTGAAACAAGACCCATCAAGAAGGAACGATCTTCTTTGGAGGAGAGCCCCTCCGTGCAAATCAGGACATTATTGGTAGCAAGTTGTTCCCATGTGATTCCCTCCTCAGTATTGTATACATCAACCAGAATTTTATTCCGCAATAGGTTCGATAGCCTGCTGTAAATAGCACCATAGAAGTTCTGCTTCATTTCATTACCATAGGGAATGTTCAGGCATACTTCTTCAACAGCATTCCAGAAGTCACTCAGAAGAATAGGACGGCCTCTCTTGTTATTGTCAATATCCCAACCACAGTTTCTGTATGTTGTGTGGAGAACATCATCAAGATGCATTCTCATGACACGGTCATTTGGCATCCAGCTTGACAATAGGTCGCCCAGTGCCTGTATCCATTCAGCAACCTGACCTCCCGGAGGAGGATGGAACATGTTCAATCGTAGTAGGAGATCGGAATCCCCACCAACTTTGAATATCCAGAATGAATCAGGAAACAGATGCATAAGAGTTGTCCAGTCAGAAGAACGCATTGGGACAAGGATAAGAACATTTATTCCACACTTCATTGCCTGTGCAACCACTGAAAGGGCAGTAGTTGTCTTCCCAGATCTTGTATTCCCATAGATAGCAAGGTGAGACTCAAACTTTTGAGGTCTAAACCAGACAAATTGACCAGCCCTACCACAGCCATTTACACTCATTGGATTTCCGAGAAATATAACACTTTGATTCGGAAGTATCCATTCGGAATAGACCAACCTCCTCTCTGCTTGTTCATTTGATAATGGTACGACACTTGTTTCAACAGTTTCAGGAACTGGTTTAGTAGCAGTTGAGAAGGACTGCCTCTTACTTAGCACAATGCTAACATCGCATTTTGATAGAGTAAAGAGCATAGCAAATTCTTCAGGCGTCAGGAGAGTTGTACGACCAATTGGTCTTCCACTTAGTATTTGTCCGAATAGATTAGACTTACGATGTATCCGAACTTTGAGGTCATTTGTTGGGTCATCTGGCACAAGCGTACTCTTTGTCACTTCAAGAATTAATCGAGCATCTCTCTCAGCCTGTTCATTCTTGCCACCCCAACATGCAACACTAATTTCTGCATTACATGCATGTTCAACACTTTGCCTCTGATATTTGCGGAATAGTTTGTCTGCTTCAGTTGTAGACTCGATGTCAATAACAGTTGATGAGGCTTCGCCACCACCTGAAAACAGACCTCCTCTTCTTGTTGATATCGTGTGTTGAGCTTTCTGCATCGTTGACCTATAATC
>JABCSP010000359.1 GCA_018238825.1 Candidatus Thorarchaeota archaeon
ATATTTGGTACTTACCTCTACTCCCGGAACACGTTGCAAATTTCCTGATGTCGGAGCATCCAGGAATTCACGGGCTCCAGCAAGTGTATCGTGGTCTGTAAGAGCAATCCCGCCAAGCCCCTGTCGCTCTGCTATTTCAACCAGCTCTTGTGGTGAATTAAGACCATCAGAACAGTCAGAATGTACATGTAAGTCAGCAAGGGCTTTCATTATGGGAGGCCTCTCTTCGAAGGGTTTCTACGAGTTTTCGAACTTTGTGGCATATCTTCCTGATTTCCTCTCTGCTCATGGTTTCAGCAGAGGGGCAGTCTGAGTCTACCAAACATTTCCGTTTTAGGGAATGGTAGATTATTGGATAGTATCTACATCCTTCAGGTCTGTTTTCGTAAATTGTACATTCCTTTGTATCAGGGTTATAGAAGTAACAATGTCCGTCAACATTCTTGAGTTCACAAAAACCAGCCATCACACGGACTAGGAAGTCCTTTCTATCATATCCAAGTGCCTCGATTCGTTCTGCATCTTCACGGGTCAAAGTCATCTCGGTTTCTGTACAGCAGATACGAACTTCCTCGCATGACCCATCGTGATTACAAACGAACGGACTCAATATTATTTATTCTCCAAAGTTATGAAGTTGCAAATCGGTCAGATTGCGGTTTTTATGATCATAGCGTCTGATGAGGATCGCTCACATCCCTACTTCTTCATCATCCCGACGAAGAAAATCTATAGTGAATCCCAATTTATACTATTTCCTAAAATATTGGTCAATGAATAGAAAAGGAGAAGGCGGAGAGATGTAAATTCCAAGAGTTTAAGATAGTTGAGTGTTCTTTCAACATTGAGGGATTTCAGTGTTCGAAAGAGTAGCGTTGCTAAGAGAATACATTTCACTTCTATCCAAGAAGGAAGTGAAGAGATGGCTTATTCTAATGGCTATAGCGTTTGCTTTCTACTTCCCTTTGGGGGGAAGTGGTACTTGGTATAGCCCTCTGGGTGCAACATTCAACATAGCTGGAACCATTGGGTGGCTTTTAGCTTCTGGATTTCCTTTTGTGATTGGAGCATCACTGATTCTCTGTTCAGATCAGACACGAAATAGCATTGTAGAGTATACACGAACCCACGAAAAAATGAAGTTCTCATATCTCTTTGTTTCTTTCACAGTAATGACCCTAGTAGTTATGGCAGCTGTATCCTTTGCAGGTCTACTAATTGCTGTTAGTGTATCTGGGAATATAGCAATCCTTGGTGTTCTTCCCCAATTAGTAGGGATCACATTGTTCCTCTCCTTGCTTCTGACCCCAATCTATGCACTAATTGCCATTGAATTAGATAGTATGAGCAAGTCAATTGTAATAGGATTCTTCCTATCCATTGCACTTGTTGCTACAACAGGTCCACCACGATTTCCCATAAATTACCCTGAGGTTTCGTTCTTTGGACCTGCACATCTACTATCTGCTTTGCTGTTCATCGCAATCGGGGCTTATGGTAATTACAATGTAGATTATTACGTTGGGACTACTTTTCAACCAACTCACCTGATTACTCCAATTCTTGTGTGGAGTGTCTTAGCAATTATTTGTTATTTTGGGGCGAAAAGAGTATTCATCAACAACCTATCTCGATGGACAAAGGAGAGGGAAGGTTGGCTCTCAAGTGGTCAGTCGAAAACAGAACTGGATGAGTCAACCCTACCTGCAAATCTTCCAACAATTAGAAGGGAACTGTATAGAAGACAGAAATATGCTGTAGCAATTTCTATTGCAATTATTATTCTGATTTCTTTGGGCGGGTTCAGTTACGTTCAAGTAAAACAGGGAGAATGGACTCAGGTTGTGTACGAGAGTCCATCAGAAGGAGAATCTGTTGCGATTGGAGACTGGTTGTATGGTTCTTTCACAGGAGTTGAACCTTCAAACTCGATAACTCTTGGAGTAACGTGCGAAGGTAGAATTCTCGACTGGTCTGGAGGGAGTGGATATGTGTATCTCACATTTGAACATAGAGCAATGACCTTGAGTGAATTACAGGAGTTAAATGAAACTGAGTTTTCAGATATGTTTGGCCACTCTGAAGGCGTAAATCATGGGGTCATTGGGACTTTCAATGGTGGCCTTTGTGGCCCAATTCATGAAATAGAGTACGTTTGGGCTCTACGGTTTAATGATGTCAATGGAAGAACTTCTGGATCTGTAGATATTTGGTTTCAAGTGATTATCAGAGCTTTTAGCACGTGATATCCAAGAACATCACGCTTGATAATTCGCTCACATCCCTACTTCAAGGAGATTAAACAATGCCAAAATCCACTTTCCTCTTTTTCCTTCGATAGTGGCGAATTATTATAGCAGCTGATAGAACGCCAATCAATGAAAGAGAAATAGGATACAAAATCACATAATCTGTCAGACCTTGCCAAAGACGTGTTCGATAAACGTTTCCATGTGTAGTTCGAAAAATTATGCCATTTGATCCTACTGCCCAACCATAAGATTGGTTAAGAAACGCTAAAGCCATGATTCGAATTCCTTCTTCAATTCCTTGATCATACCAATCCCTTCCACCATTTGGCGTAAAAGCAACAGGTGTTTCTAATCCACAAACCCAGCCATTGGAACTATCAAGGAAGAATATGTCTGAGAAGTAAGGTGGATTTATGGCACCGAAAGGGGAAGGACGTGGAAGTGGTTGTGTATTCCATACCAAGCCATCGATTGAATATGCAATCATGTTGTCAGCTACAGCCCACGCGCCATTTGAATCAATGAAACACAATGACCAACCACCTTTTTCGAACAACTGAGTCCAAGTATCTCCAAAATCAGTGCTATAATAGATTCCGTAAAATCCGATGATCCAGAATTCTGAGTTACGAATAAAGAAATCTCTAGCAGTATCATCTATATTCCATGAAGTTACATTCTCCCAAGTATGTCCTCCATTTACTGTCTTGTAGAGATTGCGATTTGTGGAAGTCCATCCATGAGTGGAATTAGTGAAAATGACACTCGGAAGACCTGATGTGCCAGATCCAATCGTGGTACTGTTTCTCCATTCTTGAC
>JABCSP010000360.1 GCA_018238825.1 Candidatus Thorarchaeota archaeon
AAGCATGCTCAATTCGTGACAACTATGAAGTCTTCAAAAAATCAGATATTCCAGTGTTTGGAATTTCTGGCGGAACAGAGAAGTCACACAAGAGTTTCATAGAGAAGAACAATCTTCCATTCCCTTTATTGATGGATGAGGAATTCGAGATTGCAAAACTGTATGATGTCTATCAGAAAAAACAGATGTATGGGAAAGAATATCTAGGAATCGTTAGGACTACGTTTTTGATTGATGAACAAGGAAAGATAGAAGGGATATTCGGTGGCACAGCGGGAATCGAGAAAGTCAAGACCAAGACGCATGCGGACCAAATCATCAAGTTCTGGGACCTCAAGTTGTAAAAGTTCCTGCAGCGGTAAGAGTAGTAGACGAGGCTCATCGTCTAGAAGCCGTAAACGACACCGGTAAGTAGAAGACGTTTTGTACAGATATCTAGGAATCGTCAGAATAATATTCATGATCTGTGAAAAAGGAAAAATAGAGGGGATATTCACTGGACCAGAGTGAGTCGAGAAGGTCAAGACCAATGAACATACGGACCATGTCGTCAAGTTCTGGGACCTCGGGTTGTAAAGGTCGCTGCAATGTCAAAAGTACAAGAAGAGACTCCGAATCTCGAAACCGTTGACCATACAAGTAAGTAGAAGGCATCAGGAAGTCTTCTCCAATTCCAGATTTCATAGTTCAAGAGTAAATCAAATTCCAATATAGCTCTATCTATCAATACATACTCAATCTATCCTCAGAAGATACATTTTAATAAAGGCTCGGAACAGGCGCACCTTGTCAGACAGACCGGTATACAGGTCAGTCTGAACAGTCAAATGTATCAGGAGCACTATATAATGCCTGAAGAAAAGCTCTCTGTTGAAGAGTTAAAGAAGAAAGCTGAGAAGCCAGGTAAGGACGCAATGATCATGCATCCCTACTACAAGGGCAAAATCCAATCTATTGGAAAATGTCCTGTACGCGACTTTTCAGATTTTGCAATTTGGTACACTCCGGGTGTGGCTAAGCCATGCTTGGATATCAAAGAAAACCCAGAGAAAGCCTACGAACATCTAAACAAGGGTAACATGGTAGCCGTAGTCAGTGACGGTACACGAGTCCTCGGACTTGGTGACATCGGTCCACTCGCTGCAGGTCCAGTTATGGAAGGGAAGGCAATTCTCTTCAAATACCTCGGTGGTGTTGATGCATGGCCAATCTGTATTGATACTAAAGATCCCGACAAAGCCATCGAGTTCGTCAAGATGTTGCAGCCCTCATTTGGAGGTATCAATCTGGAGGATTTCTCCAAGCCAAAGTGCTACAAGATACTCGAGGAATTGAGAAATGACCCAGAGGTCAACATTCCGGTCTGGCACGATGATGCGCAGGGAACAGCAACAGTTGTACTCGCTGGTGTCTTCGGAGGACTGAATGTTGTTGAGAAGGACATCGAGAGCGTCACTGTTGCAATGCTCGGAGTGGGTGCTGCAAATACAAGGACTGCTTACCTTCTGATAGCAGCTGGTGTTAACCCCAAGAATATCATAATGGTCGACAGTAAAGGTGCAATTTATGCAGACCGTGAGGACATTGTGAAGGATAAAGACTATGACACCTTCAAGTATGACTTAGCACAGAAGACCAACCCCGATCGCATGACCGGAGGCATGGGCGATGTAATTAGTGGTGCAGATATTCTAATCTCAGCTTCTAGACCAGTACCTGGTACTATCAAGAAAGAGTGGATATCCAAGATGGCCTCAGACTCGATTGTTTATGCTTGCGCTAACCCACTACCTGAGATTTGGCCGTGGGAAGCAATCGAAGCAGGTGCACGAATTGTTGGTACAGGGCGCAGTGACTTTGACAACCAGATCAACAACTCACTGGGATTCCCAGGTATCTTTCGCGGTACACTAGATGTGAGAGCATCTACCATCACTGATGAGATGTGTATTGCTGCAGCTAAGGCACTCGCAGACCTTGGTGCTAAGGAAGCTAATGAGAAGAAAGTCATTCCTACCATGGACCAATGGGAACTGTATCCTGCAGAAGCAACAGCCGTCGGTATGAAGGCTATTGAACAGGGTGTAGCCAAGGTTGAATGGGAAGAAAAGGATCTCTACAAGCATGCAGAGGATATCATCCGTGCAGCTCGAGGAGGTTCCGAAATCCTATACAAGAAAGGATTCATTCCTGCAGCTCCAAAGACCTAGTTAGTCAACTAATGAAAAGCGGCGGTCATCGCCGCTTCCTCATTTTATTTTTCATTCTTAATGTATAGAATATTGGTAGAATACTATCGGTTACGTCTCTGAGGTGTTTATATACACACATAGAGACAAAGTTCTGATGAGAATGGTTAGACCACAGCCAAATCGAAGCTCCAGAGGTTTGTTTGATCCGTATTATGTGCCGGATAAGCTCCTGCACAGAGACAGAGAGATGGACACAGTAAACGGTGCCTACAAGGATTCATTCGAGGACGAGTACGGAATCAACTGTCTTGTCCACGGAATCTCGGGTGTAGGAATGACTGTCTTTTCCAGATATTTTCTAACAAAGCTAGTGCCACAGAACTTCAATGCGCACACAGTCTATGTAGATGCCAAACATAAGGACACGCTTGAGATAATTTCAGAATTGAATGACAAGATTCACCGTGAGGAAAACAAACCCATAACGGTGGCATTCGATCTAGATGTTCTATGGATGCAGTTCAAGAGAACAGCTACAGGATCTAAAAAAAGGACTGTCTTTGTAATCGATAATATTGATGAAAACAATGAAGAGGTCTACAAGAAACTCGCAAGATTATCAAAAGAAATCAAAGCAAGTACAATTGGTGTTTTGAATTCCCACGACTACAGAATGCTGACCAAGCTTCCTGCAACTCACATGTCGTACGACCATGAGATTGCTCTTGACACTTATACTCAGTCGCAACTCTATGATATTGTCCGAATGCGGGTGGAAGATACTTTCCCACTAGGTCTGACAGAAGAAGTAGTGAGATACATCACAGACCTCGTTTTTGAGTTCGATACTTCAAA
>JABCSP010000361.1 GCA_018238825.1 Candidatus Thorarchaeota archaeon
GGAAGTAAGACGTTTCCGCAAATCTTCCGAGATTTGCATAATGCAGCCTCGATGAAACAGGAACCGAACATCATCCCGGACTCGATGTCCGGGAATGTCTAGGTTTCGGGAAACGGATATGCCAAATATCTACCAAATCAACTGGAGTTCCTGTGTTGTTCATATTCATTCTAGATTGAGGCCGTGTAAGGTGTCTTTGTGCGCTAAGTGGTGGTAGGAAAAGGCCGGTACTGATTTTTCTCTCAATCGGATTTGCAATCTTTTTTCCTTCAGGGTCTCTGTGTCCACATTTGGCACATTTGAAACCCTTCCCAGTTCCAGCACTCTTTAGTCGCTTCAGGCATGTTGGACAGGGAGGATTCTGTAATTGAATGTCTGGTGCAAGGTGGAGAATCCCTAGACCTTCTAGATTAAGTGTGAGTCCGTGAGTTCTAGATTTTGGTCGAACACTTGCATGAACCTTGACCTCATCATCCTTGTGCAGGTTCGCTGCAATATCTCGAAATTGCCGTGTTGGTTCATAGGCTGCACAATCAATTCTTGAAGATTCATCCTTGATTCCAAACACAACAAAACCACCCTCGAAGATTTGTGGAGGTTGATCAACATAGCCTTTAACCACTGCGGCCATGTATGGACGAAGGTCACTGATTTTAACTTGATTAGAGAGATGTTCGCCAGTGGCTTGATTTGTCCTAAATACCACCCATCTCTCAACACTCTGAGTACTCTCCACAAGAGAGGCTGCCTCAATAACATCCTTTGCGGTTTCTCCACGTATACCATATAGGACAGGGTCTGGACCATGTGGTTCTATCATAATCCGATTCGTGTCATCAAGGTTAGAGAATACACGGTCTCCCATTATATGATCCATCTCAATGACGGATTCAACGCTAACACCTCGTTTACCAGATTGGTCCATTCTACGATAAGCTAGGTACTCGTATGTGTAATCTTTGTCCAAGGTATTTCCAATTGCAGAGAGAGCTCCGACTAGTCCTCTACCATTTCCTAATGTGAAGTGAGTGATGTTGTATCGTTCAATAATTCGCTGAGCCAATTTTATCGGAATCGTACGCCACAATGCCTGTTTCGAGAATTTTCGAATTTCTTCAGATACCTTTCCAGTGATAACAACGAAACCTGGATTTGTATTAGGATAGGTTTCATCTGCATAGTCTCGAATCATCTGTTCAATGAGTGGAATTAGTTTACTAATTGTATCGCTCTGAGCCTTGAAACGAAGGGCAACAGCTCCATTCCCTCGTGTTCTAAATGGAATTCCAGGGTTCAGACGAATCAGATTAGGATAGTCTAACCACTCTACGGATTGCTTGGATAGTAGTTCCACTAACAGACTTGTGAAATGTGTTGTGCATCTACCACTGGGATCGTCAATATCGTCCAATCCGACGTGGAATTCGGTCAAGCTCATTTGTCACGCGTCCTACACTTATCACATATTGTCGATTCATCTTTCTTTGTTCCGTGGTCTTCACATACGAGCCTACCGCATAGATTACAAGCTCTTGATGCAAGGTAGTCATCACATAGGAAACACTTTGCTTCTTCACAGCTCAGACAAATACCACTTGATTCTACCAAACACTCCTTGCATACAATAGCTCCACACATTTTACATCGTAATTCTTGTGAATCATCTCCACAAATCTCACAGGATGTGCTATGTGTATAGAGCATTTTCAAATACCTCTCTGCTAAGGCTTATGAAAACATAGAAATCCTTTGCCATTTTACATTAACTGTAAGCCTTGAGGGATTTTAGAATGCAACCTAGAGTCTTGGTCTATCATGCTCAGCAGTGTGATCCAAAGAAGTGTACAGGGATACGACTTAGCAGGATGAAAAAGGGGAAGATACTCAAGACCATGAAACAGATACCTCCTCGAGCAGTGGTGCTCAATCCGATATCTGAAATTGCATTTTCTAGAGCGGATAGAGATGCACTTCTCAAATCAGGCCTCGTTGCATTGGACTGCTCTTGGAAGCAAGCTGAAGCAATCTTTGCAAACTCAAGACTAGGTTCACAAAGAGCCTTACCCTATCTTCTCGCAGCAAATCCAATCAATACATACAAGCCCATCAAATTATCAACAGCTGAAGCTGTCGCAGCTGCTCTCTATATTGCGGGCTTCAAAGAAAAGGCAGAAGATACTATGTCAGTTTTCAAATGGGGCCCGTCATTCATCACCCTGAATCAGGAACCTCTTGATGCATATGCAGAATGTGTTACAAGTACAGAAATTGTCCAAGTACAAAAAGAGTTCATGGATGCTCAAACTAGGTAATGAAATAGCGTGGCTCTGGTCCAGGAGTAGCCCCAATTGTCCACTTGATCTCGAGGATGAGGAGTATTCAATTCTTTAGAAAAACTCATATCAAACCATATTCGTGAATAATTATCATGGAGGAGTGGCTGCAAAAGAATAATGGTTTCGCAAAAGATGATGTAGAAATTCCATCAATTTCTCGACGAGATTTAATCATAATTATTGCAGTAGGCATAATATCAGGAGCCTTGGGATTAATCCTTACAAATCCTATGAGTCTAAGCCTTGAGTTTGCTCCCCTTCTCAACTCCATAAATATTGTATCTATGACTTTCGCTACTGGTCTGTTTTCGTTTGGGACAGCTGGCCTTCTCTTCACTAGCCAAGCATCACGTATATATCTCCTGAGAAGAATCGATCAAGTTGGAGTAAAACGAGCTTATTTGATTCGCACTCTTCATACTTTGATTATCACTAGTGTATTTACGCTCATCATTACAATCATAACATTCCTAAATCCTAACTATCCTAGCATTGCTTTCCTCCCATCAGTTCTAGGTGCTTCATTGATAGTGTCTATTTGTTTGGCTTCCATAGCTATTGCTTTAGCTAGCATTACGGATGATTCACGAATATGCGTAGTGCTAGGCTGTGTATCAACTATTGTGATTGCGTCCAATGCAGGTTGGAATTCAGAACCCAACCTTTACTTTAATTCAGTCACTCGGAACTTAGCCCTTCTGAGCCCCCAT
>JABCSP010000038.1 GCA_018238825.1 Candidatus Thorarchaeota archaeon
GTAATTACTCTATCTTCTTCCGGATGTAGAAACCGGCCTTTTGAAGGATTCAAGCATCCGCCAGTAATTGTAACCGAGTAATCATCCCATAGAGATTCCTCGACTTTCTCTGCACCCTGTTCTATCATGAGCTTCTCATATCTTGCATAACCTGCAAACAACTCATCTGGACCTTGTCCTGAGATGATCAGATTGTATCCTCGTTCTCGGGCTTCTTGAGCTGCGAAGAAGAACGGAATAGCAATTTCTACATCCATTCTTTTTCTAGTCTTGATTGAATGTACTACTTGTGGAAGTGTTTTCCATAATGAATCAGAATCAATCTTTACCTCTACAAGCTCCAGTGACATTTCTTTTGCTGCTCTTACTGCTACTTCCTCATCATGGGAACCCTCACATCGCGCTGTTATGAGCAATGTATCCTCACAGTGTATCTTTGTCAATATAGCTGCAAGAGAACTATCTACACCTCCAGAGAAGAGAACTGCACATTTCTTCTCTCCTTCCAGACGTGTGAATGAATTTTCCAGATGAAGTTTCAGAGAATCTAGAGCCTGGTTCGGACTTATGTCACGTTGTACAACTGGACGGATTACAAGGTCTGACATGTGAACCAAATATCCTCTGATTTTTGATAAGCCTTGGTATGTCCAAAGTACGATCTATAATATCAATTAGGTACATCTTGAAGCAGAACTTGTTTGACCCCGGTGATCTTGTTCAATCGCTGATTGAAGTCATCTACTTCAGTATTCAATTGCTGAGGTGTGAAGTAGCATTCGTAATAGCATTGGTCGGCCGCTTGGCAAATCCCACTTGTAAAGAGAATATCTTCAAGACCAACTTCCATGAAGACCATTGTGAGTTCTTCTAGGAAGCTCTTGCTGAGTTTATCAATGACGAGCTTCATATACATAACACGCTCGCTATCAACTGGATACATCTTCACATTGCCATCTTTCATAATAAGAATGGTCAATCCATATTGAACACCAATCTTCTCAATGAACTCTGCTGGCAGAGTGATTGTATCACCCTTTTCGATTTTTAGAACTCGTGCTTGAGTCATGTCACCCTTGCTCAAATGTTTCTGCCTCCAGACAGTCAATGGGCTTCTTGTCGGTATTGATTATATCTCTTGTGGGAAGTATAATATTTATTGACTTGCACCAAACCATCTACGAATTCTGGTCAAAGCTTCAATTTCTGGCTTCTCGACAACTCGGAGATTCCATTTACACGCTTCGTCACTTGTATATTCAAGAAAGGCAACCTCCCCCTCAGAGCGAATCCTCTCCATCTCTTGGAGTTTTCCGATTAACCATGCCTTCCTTGATACTGGCATTCTTGATGTAGCTAAGTCAAATAATGCTGGGTGAAGATCAAATATCAATGCTCTCTCTTGCATGTATTCGATAACCCCTTCTTGCAGAGCCTGACTAATCTTCTCTCTATCTGTGAAGAATGAAGCAGCCACTGACATATTTGGGTATTTAATAGGAATATTCAACGCAAATTTAAATGACCTATTGAATTTTGACAGGTGTGTTGCGGCATCCAGGAAAAGAATTGTTTCAGGTTTTCCTTCGAACTCATCTTCAGAAATATCAATATGAGGTCTGGAAAGGGTGTCATCTTTTTCAATCATAGATTGAATTAACTGGTCTGTTACTGGTGGAAGATCTTCTTCTGATATTCCTTCTAGGGATTCGTATGTTAGAAATTCATCATCAAAATCTTTTTTGTGCTTGTCTTTCTTCTTCTTATCATCAATCTTTCTTGGTCGTCTGTGTGGTGGAATATATCCAATCTCCTCCACTAAATGCTGAAGAACTAATGGGAGGAACAGATCATAGAGGGTACTCCGTGTTTCAATTATGAGGAGAATCGGTTTGAATGAGCTTACAGCATCAATTAGACCTGATTTAAATTCTGGAGAATCGTCGAAGAATTTCCTTAGGTTCTCTTCAGTATAACCCTTTTCAACTCTCTCGGCCCATTCATGATAGACTTCTTTCATCTCTTGTTTTCTGCGGTCTTTGACTAGACTCATGAACTTCCCTAGGTACTTCACACCGCGAGTCACAGCTGTTGTTGGACTGATGAATACCGTCATTAATCCAACAGCTTCTCCTGCATACTCGCTCGCTTCAGTACTTCGAATCTTGCCCATTACTTCTTCCGTGAGGGATGGCGGTCCTAATTTTTCAACAAGAACTTCTATCATTCCTGCAAAGTCTTCAAATGCCGCATCTGCAGGTGCAATAATTTCTCCAACTGGTGATGCATCTGATAATACCTCAGAAAATACATTGGGCCGCTTTGCAAGCCAGCTTAACGGGATTTTCAAGGTTTGGTATTCATGAAGCCATTTTCGCTCAGTATCCTTAGATCCAACGTAATATTTGGTTGCATCAGGAAATAACCCCTCAAAAAGTTCCATGAACTGGTCAAATCCGGGTTTGGTGCTAAGTCCCATCTCTCCTTTTTCCATTGCATCAACCACTATAACAAGACCAGATTCTTTTTTCTTAGCAATTTTTGCCATAGTTAACATTACTTGTTTTGGTGATAGATAGAGAAGGTCACTCTCTGCATATGGTGCATCGTAAAATGAGAATAGTCCCAGACGTTTCCACTCCTTCTTTAGAAGGCTGGTATTCGCAAGGTGGGAGAACCACTCATACCCACGTTTGTATCTTGGGATTGATTCTTCATCAATTTCGGAGTGTGCCATGAAATACACCTTATAGTAGCTGGCCAATAATGACCTTGTGGGCTTGTTTGCAGTAGAGGAGTGATAAAGCTTTGTCTCTATTAATCTCTACGAATACTAACAATCGCCAACACAAGACCCACTATAAGAAGGCCTCCAATGGCTACATATCTCCAGTCGAGAACTATTCCGGTATCAAGGAATGGATCAACTGAACCCGCGAGTATGGTAGCTGCGTTTCCGAACAGGTTCAATAATTCACAGGCTTGTCCTGCATATACCAAATTACCAAGACTTGCTCCAGGAATGTATCCCCACGAACCATCTTCAACTTGGCAGTTCAAAATGAAGTCAATCGCCATTGACTCATTGACTGAAATAAGACCACCAGAATACTCCAATAGTTTTAGAGCATAGTAAGTACTCTGGAAATTTGGATCTTCAGTTTCGAATCCTTCTTCAAAACCACCTGAGAAATCATCATCATACGCGTCTATTACTTGCCTTGCAAGAATCCAGTTTGATGCATCTTGAAGACCTGGAACTACTCCTACACTAGGTAGTAAATCAAGCGCCAATATTCCTGCTGCAGTTGGAGTGACTCCAATTAAATTTGAGGTTGGACTTAGTTTGAAACCCTCATCAAAACTGCAATCATTGATCCATTGCTGTGTCAATGACTCATTAGCAAGAATATCCCAAGCATTAAGGGATGAATCGTAGGTACTGAGAAAATCTATGATATAAAGTGCTTCATATGTTGATACAATATCTGGGCTATTTCCTGGAATTTTACTAAAGCCTCCAGATTCGGTCTGTGTTCGATTAATGAAAACTAACAGAGCGCTCTTGTCAATATCCTTGTTTGCGATTCCAGGATAATCTGCTTGAGCCTTTAGCATCTCTAGCAGAATGATACCCATGTAGGTCATTCCCATTGTGACAGGACCTATTAGATACTCACTGAATCCTCCATATCTCTCTAGGTCCAGCTCAACATCTAGGTCATTTGAACTCCATTGACGTAAAATTAGAGAATCTAGAGCTTTAGTGAGGTTGATTGGTGGAGGCCTGGTATCAAGAGATCCAAGTTCATCCAGTGCGAGAATGGCTCCATATGTTGCATCAACGCGAACAACGTCATCGAGAGGAGGACTATAACCACCTCTCACTGCATCGTATCTCCCACTGATATAGGAAGATAGAGAATCAAATCTAGTTGCTGCAGCAACTGGTTGTGCTGATGCTGCGACTAACACGAGCATAAATGCGAATGCAATTGTAATTATCTTGACCCTTTTCATGACAACATCCCGGTCAAATTTGATGCAACTGAGAAGCTTCACTCAGCGCGTTGAGCATCGGACTGGGTGGTTGTTATTAACGTTTCCCATCCTCAGGAGTCGTACTAACTAACTTTCCCAATACGGTTTTCATTAACGAATCAATTTCTCAAATTGTTTGAATAATTCCACAAACTGATAAGCAACACTCACATCAGTAAATTCGGCGGTCGATGAAGCTATAATTACTGTCGGAGAATAAATTTATTCGATGACGAAACGGTGAGCAGCTGAGACTTGCCACTTTCTCCTTTATCTAAGCAAATCCTCTCTTTCCTTCTTCTCCTCTCTGAAGTTTTCTGACATATGCATAAGCTGAATCTGCAGCGATAGCACCATGCCCTACTGCAACTACAATCTGTTTCATAGATTCGACAACATCACCAGCAGCATAGACCCCAGGAATATTTGTTGCCTGTTTTGCATCAACAAGGACTTCGCCTCGATCATTTGTTTCTACACCAATACTCTTTGCTAGAGAACTCTCCGGCTTTGAGCCCAGTGCAATGAAGGCACCCTCTATTTCAAGAGTTGTCTGATCACTTGTCTTTACATTTTCAAGAACAAGTGCATTCACGAGATTGTCTCCCTTGATTTCTTTGACAATTGAATCCCAGAGAATCTCCACATCTGATTTGAAGATATAGTCCTGCAGGATTTTCTCTGCTCTGAGTTCGTCCCTGCGATGAATTAGATACACCTTTTTTGTTAGCTCGGCTAAATAGAGTGCTTCAGTTACTGCTGTATTTCCACCGCCAACGACCGCTACTGTTTTGTCTCTGAATAATGGGCCGTCGCATGTGGCACAAAAGGAAACTCCACGGCCAGTGAGCATCTCCTCTCCTGGTACACCCAGATGTCGATGTCCTCCACCTGTAGCTATAATGACTGCATTAGCTCGATAAACACCCCGGCGAGTATCAAGCAGAAAAATGCCATTTTCATCTTCACAGTCGATACTACGTACGTCTGTTATTTCCTTGATTTTGGCACCACATTTTTTCACTTGTTCTTTCATTTTGGAAGCAAGGTCAATTCCAACAATGAATGTATAGCCTGGGTAGTTCTCTATACCAGGACTTGTGGCTTGTGCACCGCCCAAGACTTTTCCTTCAATTAGAAGTGTCCTGAGTCCATATCTTGCTCCATAAATTGCTGCTGTCATCCCAGCTGGTCCGCCGCCAATGACGATTAGTTCCCAATCTAATTCTTCTGTCAATACAATTTCTCCGCAGTTTTGGTCCCTATTGCACAGGTAAAAACCATGATTAGTGCTTAATCATTCTTTCCCGTGTGGCACTCGATTTCAATCTTTGTCATTTTATCACAATCTAGTACAGTACCTGGTTTAATCTCAACTCGATTTATTGGTTTTAGAAGGTCTGACATTCGACTGAAAGTCACTTCTCGAATTGGTAATCTTTCCTTGTGATATAGGAATGTTGCTTTACGAAAGCGCTCTGGATCATAGCCAAAGATATGTCCTGGAGTTACAACAAGCACATGGTCTACCTCTAGCAGGTTTTCCCATGGCCAAGCTGCATCATTAAATGATTCTATGATGATGTTTTCTGCTGACTTCTCAATCTGTGCAAATGATTCTGAAACATAGTTTTCGAAATGTTGGTGTTCGAATTCCTGAAATGTTTCAAGATTGTGAGCAGAGAATATGCTTGAGTTGTGAGAGAGCTTTCCTGTTTCCTCAAGACCTATGATCACACGCTCTTCTTCTACAAGTGAATCCGCAATGAGCATTGTTGTATCAAACTCCTCATCTACCGGTCGACTGAATCTTTGCATTACCAGAATAGAGCTACCTCCAGCTAACCCGAGACTCGAGTGTAGGTTCTGGAGCGGTCTCTCAATCCTTGCGGGAACGAAAAGACTGTGAATTGGATTCATCAGAAACAAGTCGTTCTTGAGGTCTAGTTCTTTCTTGACATGAGACGCATCTTTTGATACAAGTTTCCCAATCTCAAGACATTGTCTAGTGTGTTCATGATTGTACCAGTAGTTATGACCACTAACAGGTTTGAAATATTCAACAGATTGCCCAGAATCTTGCAGACCCTTTCCTAGCTCCACAGCAAGACGGGTCTTACCAGAATCAAAAGAATTTGCCCCTACAATCAATATTCTGGCCATTTTGAATACCTCTATGAAAAAGAGAATGAGTGGAGCCTTGCGGCTCCATTTCATCTATGTTTGTTATTACATCATGCCGGGCATTCCGCCCATGCCACCCATGCCGCCCATTCCACCCATGCCTCCTCCGGCACCTGGTGGTGGACCTGCACTAGCTCTTGCAGCTATGACATCGTCAATTCGCAAGATCATTTGAGCAGCCTCTGCTGCGGAACGGATTGCTTGACTCTTAACACGAGCGGGCTCGATTACTCCAGCCTTCATCATGTCACTAGTCTTACCTTTGGCTACATCAACGCCGAACCAGAGACCAGTCGCAGTTGAGTGGTCCTTGTTCAGGTCTGCAATGATGTCGATGGGATCATGACCACCGTTCTCAGCAAGTGTTTTAGGAACTACGCGTAGTGCTTCAGCGAAAGCTTCGATTGCGAGCTGTTCGCGACCACCCACCTTGTTAGCGAATGCTTCAAGGCGCTTAGCCATCTCAGCTTCTACGGAGCCTCCACCAGCAACGTATGTGCCATCCTCGACAACGTTCCTGACAACACAAAGCGCATCATGTAGTGCTCTGTCTGCTTCATCAACAACGTGCTCGGTACCACCACGAATTACGATAGATACTGCTTTAGGATCCTTGCAATCTCTGACATAGACAAGTTTGTCGTCGCCAATTCTGACTTCTTCGACAATACCTGCTGTACCAAGATAGCTAGCATCTAGCTCATCTAAGCTTGTGGCTGACTTTGCACCTGTAGCCTTACCCAATTTCTCAAGTGTGCTCTTCTTGGCTCTACGGATTGCCATAATGCCTTCCTTGGCCAAATAATGCTGTGCAACATCATCAATTCCTTTCTGACAGATGAGAACATTTGCACCAGAAGCAATGATTTTGTCAGTCATGCTCCTTAGCATGCGTTCTTCCTCGTTGAGGAATGCCTGAATCTGCTCAGGACTGTCAATCTTGATTTCTGCATCGAACTCAGTCTTCTCGATTTCGATGGCTGTATTGACGAGAGCAATCTTTGCACCTTCAACCTTCCTTGGCATGGATGCGTGAACAATCTCTTTGTCAATGACCATTCCAGTAACTAGCTCGGTTTCAGTGAGGCTTTTACCTTGCTTCTTGATAATCTCAATCATATCAATGTCAGCTTTGGTTGAGCCATCGGTCTTCTGAGCAATCTGAAGCACTGATTTGACTGCAATCTTTGCAAAGTGTTCCTTTGCACCAACGACTGATTTGCTGTTCATTGAGGTTTCAGCAATACCAGTGAGAACTTTCTTGTCCATTCCCTCCATAGATACTGAAATTGAATTGAGTATCTTGGTTGCCTCCTCAGCAGCCTTATGATAGCCGCCAACGAGAATTGTGGGGTGGATCTTCATCTCGAGCAAATCCTGTGCTCTCTTGAGAAGCTCACCAGCAATAACAACTGATGTTGTTGTGCCGTCACCTGTTTCTTGGTCCTGACTCTTTGCAACTTCAACAAGCATCTTTGCAGCTGGGTGCTGAACATCAATCTCTTTCAAAATTGAAGCGCCGTCGTTTGTGATTGTCACATCTCCGAGACTGTCAACGAGCATTTTATCCATGCCTCGTGGCCCCAGAGTTGATTTAACGGCGTCAGAGATGACGATACCTGCCATTATGTTGTTCTGTTGAGCGGACTTACCGCGTGTTCTTGAAGTACCCTCCTTCAGAATGAAGATGGGTTGACCTGACAACTGTGCCATTTTTAATCCCCTAATGGTTATTTTTTGCAAGCCACCTTGTTATCTAATACAAAGTAGGATGCTATTCATTTGATAAAACTGTACAAGCACTTCGGCATATACTGTTAATAAAACTGTGCTAGCTCTTCGCTTTTAAAACTTGCCAACTGTCTCTTCTGAGTGAAACTGGTACGAGTTTTTCACTTTCGATTTCTTTTTTAACCAATATATGCAAGTACATGAGGGATTAACATCTTTGAATGGTGATGCAAATTCAGATTCTGACCTAGTTGGAGTTAGACCGTGGTTAATGGGCCAAATCATGTTTTTCTTGATGATGGTGCTACCACTGGGCTCTATTCCAATAGAGTACCACGTTGATTGGTGGTTTCCTAGGTATGCACCTCGGATATACGGTGTCCTATGGACCTTTGATCTTAGTCCTTATTCATATGAATTCGCCCTAAACACAATGTGGGTTGATTACAGCTTCTTCATGTTGATTTTCCCCACTTTCATTCTGAATGTCATCTTTATCTTAGCACTAATTCAATATTACAAAGGAATGATTGATAGAAATATTACTTTCTTAGTTGGTGTCCTGAGTGTTTTGACACCAGTAGTAGTCACTATGTTGACTACTGGAATTTTCCTAGCAGGTGGTGAATATGTTGGTCCACTGCCGTTTCTCTTTATTGTGGGCTTGATTATGCTTTACCGGGTAAGAGGTCCCGAAATTGATATACCATTGGAGGATTAACATCTTTGACTGACCAGAATATTCCAAATTCTGAAGACGACATAGAGGATGTCGGATTTAGATTAGCTATTAAGCTAGGAGGAGTCATGAAGAAACACAAAGATGATCCCGACGAAGATATTGAACTCTTTGGTACAAGTCCGAGGGTAATAGGATTAATTATGTTGCTTGTGACAGTATTTTTCCCGGTTGGAGGAATTAACAATGGATACAACTTTCAACTAATACCCCAAATTCTGTATAGCTCATTATGGATTGCTAGTGGACTTGATAGCTTCTGGTTCATTTTCCGTCCTGAGCAATTATTGATGACAATTTGGATAACAATCCCACTTTGTATTTTCAATTTTCTTTATATACGGCAGATCAATCGATTCTTCTATGGCAAGACCTCACGAGATATTGCATTAATGTATGGATTATTGAGTATGATTGTTCCAAGTACCATTACTCTTGCTTTGTGGAGTTACTATGGCTTCGGTTTAATTATTACACCCATTCCAATCCAGTTCTTTGCTGGTGTCATTCTTCTCTACAAGTTCAGAGATCCTGAAGTAATCTCCCCATGGGAGGGATATTTCCTTGATTGGTCTTGGTGGGCCCGATTGCGGCATTCTACTGATGATCCATCTGCGGAAGTTATCAATCTCACAAAACTTTTGAAAGAGCATGATGCAGACTGGCTCGAAACCGAATAGAGCTTAGTACATTTCGCCAGAGCGAAGAACATAAGAGGGTGAAATGAACAATAGTTATTCTGGGAGTGACTAGTGACAATGGATATTTCCTTCAACATCGGCGGTGCCGCTGGCCAAGGCATTGACACGATTGGTGACTTACTCAATCAAGTCTTTGTACAGGCTGGATTCTACACTTTTACAATCAAGGACTTTGAGTCTCGAATCAGAGGAGGATACAACTTCATTCAGATTCGAGTCAGTGACAAACCGATTCATGCGTCTGTTGACCATATTGATGTGATTATTGCTCTCTCAAAGGATGCAATAATAGGACCGCGTGATAGGCTTACACAGGGTGGAGTTATCATCTTTGATGAAGGAATTGAATTTGAAAACTTAGAGTCATGTCATTTTTCTGCACCACTTGAGAAGACTGCACGAGAAGTGGGTGGCAACATTCGGATGATGAATGCTGCAGCACTCGGTGCTGTACTCGCTATAATCAATTTTCCTTTTTCACTTGCTGAGCAGGCATTGACTGGTATCTTCGGAAGGAAAGGTGAGAAGATAGTTGCAGGAAATGTTAACGTTGCTAAGGCGCTCTATGACTTGACAAAGAGCAATTTTACGGGAACCTGTAGTTACAATCTTGAAACTCTAGAGCAGGGTCCCTGTAAGGACAATCTATTACTTACTGGAAACAAAGCACTGGCACTAGGAGCAATTGCGGCTAATCTGAAGTGGATTTCTTCCTACCCTATGAGCCCCTCTACATCACTCTTTCAGGATGTAGTAGCCTATTCACATCAGTTGAAGATTGGTGCTCTACAGACTGAGGATGAGATTGCATCAATTACTATGGCAATTGGAGCATCATATGCTGGGGCTCGTTCTATGGTCACTACGTCTGGAGGAGGCTTTGCGCTCATGGTTGAAGCCCTTGGGTTTGCAGCCATGGTTGAAGATCCAATCGTTATTTACAATGCTCAGAGACCTGGTCCTAGCACTGGCTTGCCAACAAGGACTGAGCAATCAGACCTTCTCTTCATGGGTTTCTCAAGTCAGGGAGAATTCCCAAGAATCATGCTTGCTCCTAAGGATCCTGCAGAAGGATTCGATATTGCTACTCGCGCATTCAACTTAGCTGACAAATTCCAGATACCAGTTATGATCCTTGGAGATCAATACTTTGCAGACTCCATGATGAATATTCCAAGAATTGATGTGTCTGGAGTCAAGAGAGATCAAGGAAAGCTTGCAAAGTCGGGTCCTGATTCCGATTACAAGAGGTATCTTCTAACAAAGGATGGAATATCACCACGAGCATTTCCGGGTGACAAGGGTAAGACCATTGTTTCTTCAGGTAATGTCCACCGAGAGGACGGACATATCACTGAGGACCCCGAGATGAGAACCCTCATGGTTCAGAAATTCATGAACAAGATTCCTGCAATCCTGACTGAGCTGAATCCCCCTCAAGTCTATGGTGATGAGAATGCTGAAACAACACTTCTCACTTGGGGATCAACATGGGGCGCTGCGAATGAAGCTGTTGAAGTTCTAGCCTCAAAGGGTGTGTCAATCAATCAATTGCACTTCTGTGATGTATTTCCATTGCGAACCGCAAAGCTTCGTGAGGTATTTTCACAATCGAAACAAGTCATCTCTGTCGAACAGAATGTGACTTCACAGTTTGCTTCACTGGTCCGTATGCAGACAGGACTTGGAGTAACTCAACATATCAACAAATATGATGGACGACCAATGACTCCCGGATGGATCATTAGTGAACTAGAGGAGGGTGGTATTGTATGATCACACCAGAAATGCTTGAAGAACCACAGAAAATCACATGGTGCACTGGCTGTGGTAACTTTGGAATTCTGGCATCTTTGAAAAAAGCTGTAATTGAGTTAAATAAGCCAATTCACGAACTTGTACTAACATCTGGAATTGGATGTTCGAGTAAGATTCCACACTACATCGGTGGTGTCAATAGTATCCATACTCTGCACGGACGACCAATTCCAGTTGCAACGGGAATTCATCTTGCAAATACTGATCTAGACGTATTCGTACACACTGGTGATGGTGATTGTCTAGCAGAAGGACTCGGACACTTTGTACATGCAGCACGTAGGAATGTCGACATGGCTGTGTTCATTCACAACAATGGTGTTAACGGACTGACAAAGGGACAATTCTCACCAGCAGCACCTCGCGGTTACATCTCAAAGACTTCTCCACCACCACCTGGAGCTCCCATGGATCCTGTGAGTCCAACTGCACAAGCAATCACTGCAGGAGCAACTTTTGTTGCACGTGGTTTTTCCGGTGATCAGAAGGGTCTCGTCAAGCTCATGGTTCAGGCAATCCGCCACAAGGGTTTCGCTGTAATCGATATTCTTCAGCCATGTGTGACCTGGAATCGACAATTGACATGGAAATTCTACAATGCGCATACCTACTCATTGGAAGAGAATGGACATGATGTCACTAACAAGCTTCAAGCTCTAGAGAAGGCTATGGAGAATGGTAACAAGTATCCAGTAGGTGTCTTCTACAATGTCGAACGTCCTGACCTTGCTTCAGGAATTGCTCTTCCAGAAAAGGGAGCACTGAAGGACCACACGACTGACTTGAAGGATGTTCAGAAGATAATCGATGAC